>NZ_JBFRDW010000363.1:0-5995 GCF_052113985.1 Pseudoduganella sp. RAF53_2
GGAACGAATACCCTTCAACTGACGGCAAAATCTGATGCTCCGTACACTGTCGGAACGAATACCCTTCAACTGACGGCAAAATCTGATGCTCCGTACACTGTCCATCCGCGATTTCGTAATTGTCGACTCGATTGAACTGGAATTTTCCTCAGGCTTTACCGTCTTCACCGGCGAAACCGGCGCCGGTAAATCCATCCTGATCGATGCACTGACGCTGGCGCTGGGCGGACGTGGCGATGCCAGCGTCGTGCGTGAAGGCGCGGCCAAAGCCGACATCACGGCCGATTTCGCGGTGACGCCGCAGGCGCAGGAATGGCTGGAAGCGAACGAGTTTGCGGAAGAAGAGGGCGGCGCCCTGCTGCGCCGCGTGATCGACAATGCGGGCCGCTCGAAGGCCTTCATCAACGGCGTGGCTGCTACCGCGGCGCAGCTGCGTGAACTGGGCGATTTGCTGGTCGATATCCATGGCCAGCACGCACACCAGTCGCTGCTAAAAACCGACGCGCAGCGCGAGCTGCTGGATAATCAAAGCGGCGCCAATGTGCGCGACGTGACCACGGCGTATAAAGCCTGGCGTGCGCTGGCGAAGCAGCTGGAGGAATACGAAACCAACGCCGCCAATCTGCAGTTCGAACGCGAGCGCCTGGAGTGGCAAGTCGCGGAGCTGGACAAGCTGGCGCCCAAGAAAGGCGAATGGATGGAAATCGGCAACGAGCATTCGCGCCTGTCGCACGCGGCCAGTCTGCTGGAAGGCGCACAGGAAGCCTTGAATGCGCTGTCCGAATCGGACGATCATCCGGTGCTGTCGCAGGTGTCGTCGCTGCACCAGAAACTGGGCAAGCTGCTCAGCGTGGACGCCGAATTGCAGCCGGTGGTCGACCTGCTCGAAACCGCGCGCATCCAGCTGCAGGAATCCGTGTACGCGCTGAACACCTATCTCGATAAAGTCGAACTGGACCCCAACCGTTTGCGCGAAGTCGATGCGCGCATGGAAGCGCTGCACTCCGCCTCGCGCAAATTCCGCGTCACCCAGGACGAGCTGCCGGACGAGCATGCGCGGCTGTCTGAAAAGCTGTCGCAGCTGGCCGACGCCAGCGACATCGAGGGACTGCGCAAGCAGGAAGAAAAGCTGAAGGCCGCGTACATGAGCGTGGCCCAGCAGCTGAGCAAAACGCGCGCGGCCGCCGCCAAAGCCTTGAGCAACGCCGTCACGCAAGCCATGCAGGACCTGAGCATGACGGGCGGCCGCTTTGAAATCGCGCTGAACCCGGCGGAGCCAGGCGCGAAAGGACTGGAGCAGATTGAATTCATGGTGGCCGGCCATGCTGGCGTGGCTCCGCGTCCGCTGGCAAAAGTGGCATCGGGCGGCGAGCTGGCGCGCATTTCGCTGGCGATTTCCGTCATCACCTCGCACGCGACGACGGTGCCGACCCTGATCTTCGATGAAGTGGACAGCGGCATCGGCGGCGGCGTCGCCGAAGTGGTGGGACGCCTGTTGAAGCGCCTGGGCCAGGAACGCCAGGTGCTGTGCGTGACCCACCTGCCGCAAGTCGCCAGCCAGGCCGGCCAGCACTTCCAGGTCGCAAAAGGCACCTCGGCAAACGGCAAGACCGCCAGCCGCATCGAGATCCTCGACCAGAAAGCGCGCGTGGAAGAAGTGGCGCGCATGCTGGGCGGCCTCGAAATCACCGCCACCACCCGCAAACACGCCCGCGAACTCCTCGCCTCCTGAACCTCTTTGGGGTCAGGCACGTTTTGCTACATGAGGCCGTGTCCCATTTAGTGCCTGACCCCAAAGGTATAATGGCAGGCTCTCTCGCGAACAAAAGAAGAATATGCCATTTGCCAAAGAACCGCCTTTCAAGCATGGGGCAGCCGCGCGTACGGCTGTGGTGCTCGTCAATCTCGGCACTCCCGATGAGCCGACACCAGGCGCGGTCCGCCGTTATCTGAAGGAATTCCTGTCCGACCCGCGCGTGGTCGAGATCCCGAAAGCGGTGTGGTGGTTCATTTTGCACGGCATTATTCTGCCCTTCCGTTCCAAGCAGTCGGCCCAGAAGTACGCGACCATCTGGACGCGCGAAGGTTCGCCGCTGAAGGTGCATACCCAGGCCCAGGCCACCTTGCTGCGCGGTGCGCTGGGCGAGCGCGGACATAATGAGCTAACCGTTGCCATGGCCATGCGCTACGGCTCGCCGTCCATCCCGGAAGTGCTGGACCGCCTGAAAGCCGAGGGCCACGACCGCATCCTGATCCTGCCCGCTTACCCGCAATACTCCGGCACTACCACCGCCTCCGTCAGCGACGCCGTGTTCGATCATTACAAGCGCGTCCGCAACCAGCCCGAACTGCGCCTGGTGCGCAATTACCACGACCACGAAGCCTATATCGATGCGCTCAAGAAGTCAGTGCTCGCTTACTGGGAAAACAACGGCCGGGGCGAAAAGCTGGTGATGAGCTTCCACGGCGTACCGAAACGCACGCTGACCCTGGGCGACCCCTACCACTGCGAATGCATGAAAACGGCCCGCCTGCTGGCTGAGAAGCTGAAGCTGAAAGAAGATCAGTACCTGGTCACTTTCCAGTCCCGCTTCGGCAAGGCGGAGTGGCTGCAACCCTACACCGCGCCGACCGTGGCGCAATTGGCAAAAGACGGCGTGCGCCGGCTGGATGTGATCTGCCCCGGCTTCACCAGCGATTGTCTGGAAACCCTGGAAGAGATCGCGATGGAAGTGCGCCACGACTTCGTGTCGAACGGCGGCAAGGAATTCAATTACATCCCCTGCCTGAACGAGCAGCCGGCCTGGATCGCCGCGCTGGCCGAAATCGCCGAGCAGCACCTGATCGGCTGGCCGACCATGCTCTCGCAGGCCCAGCGCGAGCTGCGTAAAAAAGATGCCGAAATCGCGAAAGTGCGTGCCCAGCAGCTGGGCGCTGCCCAGTAGTGAGTTGTTAGCACTTGCGGGGTGAGAGTGCCAGCCTGTTAAAATAGCCGGCTAGGGGATCAGTTCGCTGTAGCAGATCAGCGCAGTGGCGAGGAAGGCCCAGGCGATGATCGTCGCGGTAATAAAAGGCAACTTCATGATGCGCTCCGTCGGTGCACACCGTGGCACCGCATTGCCTTCAGTTTAGCCAATCAGTTGCCTAACGTGTCCCTCAGTTTTGTAAAGATTGTAACTCTGCCGTTACAAACTGCCGAGCTCGCCCGTGCGCCGCAAGGCGCTGGAGAAGCGGACAATAGCCCTTGAAATAAAAGGGTTAAGCCCCATTTCGAGCCAGTACGGTAACAATAGTAATGTCAAACAAACACGATTTGTAGGAGTCTCACAGATGCAAGATCAGGAAAACCAGCCAAGCCCGATTCCAGAGGCAGAACAGGCGGCCGCGCAACCATCGACTCCCGCCGACGCACCTGCCACTCCCAACCTGGAGGAGCAGCTGGCTGCCGCTGAAGCGAAACTGGCAGAAATGCAGGACGCTTTCATGCGCGCCAAAGCCGAAGGCGAGAATATCCGCCGCCGCGCCCAGGAAGACGTGTCCAAGGCACACAAATTCGCTGTTGAAAGCTTCGCCGAAGCCATGCTGCCTGTGAAGGACAGCCTGGAAATGGCGCTGAAGGTGGAAGCACCGACCCTCGACAGCCTGAAGGAAGGCGTGGAAATGACGCTGAAACAGCTGAATTCCGCCTTCGAACGCAACCGCCTGGTGGAAGTGATGCCGGCGGCTGGCGAGAAACTGGACCCGAACAAGCACCAGGCCGTGGCCATGGTGCCCGCCGAGCAGGAAGCCAATACCGTTGTGAATGTGCTTCAGAAGGGCTATATGATTGCCGACCGCCTGTTGCGTCCGGCCATCGTTACTGCGGCGCAGCCGAAGTAAGGCCTTGAAAACAATCAGCTTTTCCACATATAAGAACTATCTGACATTTAGTAAATAAAGGAAGAACAAATCATGGGCAAGATTATCGGTATTGACCTGGGTACCACCAACTCCTGCGTAGCAATCATGGAGAACGGCGCTCCGAAGGTCATCGAAAATGCTGAAGGCGCGCGTACCACGCCGTCTATCATCGCCTATCAGGACGATGGCGAAATCCTGGTCGGCGCGCCGGCGAAACGCCAGGCTGTGACCAACCCGAAGAACACCCTGTTCGCGGTGAAGCGCCTGATCGGCCGTAAATTCGACGAAAAAGAAGTGCAGAAGGACATCTCCCTGATGCCTTACGAGATCAACAAGGCCGACAATGGCGACGCATGGGTAGCCGTGCGCGACAAGAAGCTGGCCCCACCGCAGATCTCCGCTGAAGTGCTGCGCAAGATGAAGAAGACCGCCGAGGACTACCTGGGCGAAGAAGTCACCGAAGCCGTGATTACCGTGCCGGCCTACTTCAACGACTCGCAGCGCCAGGCAACCAAGGATGCCGGCCGTATCGCTGGCCTGGACGTCAAGCGCATCATCAACGAGCCGACCGCAGCCGCACTGGCATTCGGCCTGGACAAGACCGACAAGGGCGACCGCAAGATCGCCGTGTATGACCTGGGTGGCGGTACCTTCGACGTATCGATCATCGAAATCGCGGACGTGGACGGCGAGAAGCAGTTCGAAGTGCTGTCGACCAACGGCGACACCTTCCTGGGCGGCGAAGACTTCGACCAGCGCGTGATCGACTACATCATCGACGAATTCAAGAAGATCAACGGCCTGGACCTGAAGAAGGACCCGATCGCCCTGCAGCGTATCAAGGCATCGGCAGAGCGCGCGAAGATCGAACTGTCGTCCTCGCAGCAGACCGAGATCAACGAGCCGTACATCGCCATGGCGAACGGCGCACCGGTCCACCTGAACCTGAAGATCACCCGCGCCAAGCTGGAAGCCCTGGTGGAAGAGCTGATCTCCAAGACCATCGAGCCATGCCGCGTTGCGATCAAGGACGCCGGCGTGAAAGTGTCCGACATCGACGACATCATCCTGGTCGGCGGCATGACCCGTATGCCGAAGGTGCAGGAAAAGGTCAAAGAGTTCTTCGGCAAGGACCCACGCAAGGACGTGAACCCTGACGAAGCCGTGGCTGTTGGCGCCGCGATCCAGGGTGCAGTGCTGTCGGGCGACCGCAAGGACCTGCTGCTGCTGGACGTAACCCCGCTGTCCCTGGGTATCGAAACCCTGGGTGGCGTGATGACCAAGATGATCCACAAGAACACCACGATTCCTACCAAGTTCTCGCAAGTGTTCTCGACTGCCGACGACAATCAGCCGGCCGTGACCATCAAGGTGTACCAGGGCGAGCGCGAAATCGCTGCCGGTAACAAGGGTCTGGGCGAATTCAATCTGGAAGGCATCCCACCGGCAGCACGCGGTGTGCCGCAGATCGAAGTGACCTTCGACATCGACGCCAACGGCATTCTGCACGTGGGCGCGAAAGACAAGGCCACCGGCAAGGAAAACAAGATCACCATCAAGGCAAACTCCGGCCTGTCCGAAGAGGAAATCCAGAAGATGGTGAAGGACGCCGAACTGAATGCGGAAGAAGACAAGAAGGTCAAGGAACTGGCCGAGTCCCGCAATCAGGCCGACGCCCTGGTGCACAGCACCCGCAAGTCCCTGACCGAGTACGGCGACAAGCTGGAAGGCGGCGAGAAAGAGAAGATCGAAGCGGCCATCAACGATGTTGAAGCGGCGATCAAGAACGGCGACAAGGCAGCTATCGATGCCAAAGTCACCGCGCTGACCGAAGCTGCCCAGAAGCTGGGCGAAAAGATGTATGCTGACATGCAGGCGCAGCAAGGCGCTGGTGCAGAAGCGGGTGCCGCCCCTGGTGGCGCGCAAGCGGAAGCCAAGCCTGCGCAGGACGACGTCGTTGACGCCGACTTCAAAGAAGTCAAAGACAACAAGTAAGCTTCAAACAAACGGTCAACCCTGAAAGTCTGACCAGCCGAGCCGAGCGACCGCAGTAACGGGCTCGCTCGGCTTTTTCGCATAATTGGCACACCATGGC
>NZ_JBFRDW010000364.1:0-5986 GCF_052113985.1 Pseudoduganella sp. RAF53_2
CACCGGCCAGCGTTTCCAGTGGTCGGACAAAAACTTCAACGCCAACTACGGCGGCATCCCGAAAAACGTGCGCCTGCACCTCACCGGCAAGCTGTATCAGACCCTGCCCCTGTATTCCTCGCTCGGTACAACCGGCATCTACGTCTACGCCAAAGGCATCGACATCGCATCGCGCACTGCCACCATCCACGCCGAATCGCAAGTCAGGAACGAATACGCCCAGCCGCGCACTTTCAGTTACGAGGTGCAGATCCGCGACCGCGAAGGCAAGAACGTGGCCACATTCACGGGGCCCAAACAGACCCTGGCCGCAGGCGCTACCGGCACAATCGCAGCCAGCAGCCATGTCGACAAGCTGAATTTCTGGAGCTGGGGCTACGGCTATCTCTATGACGTCGACACCACGCTGAAAATCGACGGCAAAGCGGTGGACACCGTCCGCACCCGCACCGGCTTCCGCAAAACGGAATTCGACAACGGCATGGTCAAGCTGAACGACCGCGTGATCCAGGTGCACGGCTATGCGCAGCGCACGTCCAACGAATGGCCCGCTATCGGCATGTCCGTACCACCATGGCTCAGCGACTACAGCAACCGGCTGATTGTGGAAGGCAACGGCAATCTGGTGCGCTGGATGCACATCACGCCATGGAAGCAGGACGTCGAGTCTTTCGACCGCCTCGGCATCATGGAAGCCATGCCGGCCGGAGACTCCGAAGCTGACGTAACGGGCCGCCGCTGGGAGCAGCGCATTGCCGTCATGCGCGACGCCATCATCTACAACCGCAATAGCCCCAGCATCCTGTTCTACGAATCCGGCAATCGCGGCATCTCGGATGAACACATGCAGGAGATGAAAGCACTGCGCGACCAGTTCGATCCGCATGGCGGGCGCGCGTCCGGCAGCCGCGACATGCTGAGCAGCCGTTTCAACGAATACGGCGGCGAAATGCTGTACGTGAACAAGAGCGCGCGCCAGCCTTTCTGGGCCATGGAATATTCGCGCGACGAAGCACTGCGCAAAAACTGGGACGAATTCTCCCCTCCTTTCCACAAGAATGGCGACGGCCCTCAGCACAAGGGGCAGGATGCGAGCGCGTACAACCGCAACCAGGATACGCAGGCCATCGAAGACGTGCTGCGCTGGTACGACTACTACGCCGAACGTCCCGGCACCGGGCRCCGTGTCAGCAGCGGCGGCGTCAACATCATCTTCTCCGACTCGAACACCCACCATCGCGGCGCTGAAAACTACCGCCGCAGCGGCGAAGTGGACGCCATGCGCATTCCGAAGGACGGCTACTTTGCCCATCAGGTGATGTGGGACGGCTGGGTGGATGTGGACCAGCCCCGCATCCACATTATCGGCCACTGGAATTACGCTGCTGGTACACACAAGCCGATCAACGTCGTCTCCAGCGCCAGCTCGGTGGAACTGCGCATCAATGGCCGCTCGCTGGGCCGGGGTACACAGAGCGCTGGCTTCCTGTATACCTTCGCCGACGTGGCATACGAGCCCGGCGAGCTGAAGGCCATCGGCTACGATGCGAGCGGCAAAGCAGTCACCGAAACCTCGCTGCGCACTGCCGGAGAGCCCGTTGCACTGCGCCTGAAGGCCATTACCGCCTCCTCCGGCTTGCGCGCCGACGGCGCCGATCTGGCGCTGTTCGAAGTCGAAGCAGTCGATGCCAAAGGCCAGCGCAATCCGATCGCGCTCAATATGGTCAACTTCAAGCTGGAAGGTCCGGCGGAATGGCGTGGCGGCATCGCACAAGGTCCCGATAATTACATCCTCGCCACCACCCTGCCAGTCGAAGGCGGCGTGAATCGCGTTCTTGTTCGCAGCACCGCGCAGGCAGGGGAAATCACGCTGCGCGCTACCGCCGAGGGCCTGCAGCCTGCGACCGTCACGCTGCGTTCGCACGCTGTGTCGCAGAACGGCGGGCTAGCACCGACATCGGCGGCGGATGGCCTGCCGGCATACCTGAAACGCGGGCCGACACCAGCCGGATCGTCCTACCGTGTTTCGCGCGTATCCGTCGGCATCGCGAGCACGTCCGCAGGCAGCAACGACAATGCGGCGGTGAAGACCATAGACGACGACGAAACAACCGCCTGGACCAGCAGCGCCGAAGCAGGCAAGCGCTGGATTTCCTATGAACTGGAGCACCCGGCCACGCTGACTGCGGCCAGTTTCAAGCTGTCCGGCTGGCGTGAACGCAGCTACCCGATCCGCATCACGGTGGACGGTCAGGAAGTATKGACTGGTGACACACCAAAAAGCCTGGGTTACGTTACACTGCCGCTCAAACCCGTCCAGGGCAGCAGCGTCAAGGTCGAACTGACTGGCGCCACGGTGGACAGCGACGCGCTGAAACTCACCGAGGTGAAACCGAACGCCGTGCCGGATACGGGGGCCAATCGCGCGCCGCGCGGCGTACTGTCGATCGTTGAAGCAGAGTTTTACGAAGCGCCCGGAAAATAATCATGAAGAAGGAAATCGGTCTTGGCCTGCTGATGCTGGCCAGCGCAGCATCAGCCCAGACCAACAGCGGTCCCGTTGTGCCGGTTCCAGCAACGGTAAAGAAGGAAGAGCCCAAGCCCGCGCCGCCACCGGCGCCCTCCTCCTCTGCGGCCGATAACGATATGGCCAGCGTGACCGTATCGGCGGAACGCCCCACCAATCGCATCGACCGCCAGGTCTACGATGTGAAGTCGGACGTTTCGAGCACCAATGGTTCGGCCGCCGATGCGCTGAACAACGTGCCATCGGTAGCCGTCGATCCCGACGGCACGGTTTCCCTGCGCGGAAGCACCCATGTGCAGATTCTCATCGACGGCAAGCCCTCGGCCATGCTGCAGGGCGATAACCGCGGCGCCGCGCTGAATGCTATTCCGGCCGAAGATATCGACTCGGTGGAGGTGATCAACAACCCCGGCGCCCAGTTCGGCAACGAGGCGGGCGGTGGTCCAATCATCAATCTCGTCATGCGCCGCAATCGCCGTCCGGGCGGCTATGGCGTGGTCAACGCAAACACGGGCATCGCCGGCCGCAAGAATGCCGCGGTCAACGGCAGCTATAACGAAGGGCTTTGGGGCTTTCAGGGCGGCGTGAACTTCCGCCGTGATGGACGAAACTCGGTTGGCGAAGCGGTCCGCGATCGCATCGATCCAGCAGACGGCAGCACCAGCCACAGTACCCAGGATTCGATTGCCAAAGGGCTGAACGATTCGAAGGGCGTGAATGGTAGCGTCAACTACAACATCGGGCAGAACGACACGCTGGGCGCCAGTGCCTCTTACCAGCACCGCAGCAACGACCAGCACTCGCAGGACCGCTACCGCACTTTCGACGAAGCGGAAGCACTCGTTGGCGACTACGTGCGCAATACTCAGCGCGATGGCAACAGCCGCAATTACGGCTGGGGAGCGCGCTGGGACCACAAGGGCAAGATCCCCGGCGAGAGTCTGAAACTGGACTTGCGCGTGACCGGTTCCGACAACGACAGCAATAGCGACTACACCAACGTCTACGCCGTGATGAATCCGGGCGTGGTGAACACGCACAGCATGCAGGCGTATGACGCCAGTACGCGCATCTCCGATTTCACGGGCGATTACGAACGTCCCGATGATGAGGGTTTGCTGAAACTGGGTTACAAAATTTCCGGGAATCGTAACAGCTTCAATACGCAGTACACCAATATTGATCCATACACCTTATACGAATCGCTCAACACTCAGCGCAGCAACCGCTTTGTGCTGAATGAGAAGGTGTATGCGCTGTATGCATCCTACCAGCTGAGGCTGGGCGAACGCTGGGGCGTGCTGGGCGGCCTGCGCACCGAATACACGGATATGGACATCAATCAGCTGACGACCAATGTCCTGGCCACCAATCGCTATATCAACTATATTCCGAGCTTCTTCGCCAGCTACAAGGCAGGAGAAGAAACCAATCTCCGCTTCGCTTATGCGCATCGTATCAAGCGCCCGGCGGCCAACGATCTGAATCCGTTTGTGGTGTACCGCGACGAATTCAACGTCTCGTCAGGCAACCCACGCCTGAAGCCGACCCAGACCGATTCCGTGGAACTGGGCTACGAGACCAAGCTCGCCGGGCTGGAAACCAATCTGCGCGCCTACTTCAGCCGCGATACGGATTCCATCCTGGACCGCAAATACTTCATTAGCGATACAGTGCTGCTGACCACGCGCGAGAACGTCGGCAATAGCCATGCGGGCGGACTGGAATTCACCATGAGCGGCAAGGTCATGCCGGGGCTTTCGCTAAACTTCAGCAGCAACCTGTCGCAGCGCGAAAACCGCTTCCTCGATCAGGATGGCTCGCTGGTGCAGCGCACTGCTTCTTCGCTGAGCGGCAAATTGCGCGTCAATTATCAGGTAGCCGATGCAGACCTGATGCAGGTCACGCTGCAGGCACAGGGACGCACACTGTCCGGCCAGGGCTACCGCAAGCCCAATTCGACGGTGAACTTCACTCTGCGCCATACGCTGACGCCAGCCCTGAACATGGTGCTGAACGTGACCGATCTGTTCGACCAGAACCGCATTGAAACCGTCACGCAAACCAGCATCCTCGACGAAACCATCTCCCGCCGCTCCGACGGCCGCCTGATCTACTTCGGCCTCTCCTACCGCTTCGGCAGCAACGCCGCCGGCAGCGGACGCGCGCCCCGCGCCGGCCGTGGTCCCGGTGGTCCCGTTGGCGGTCCCGGAAGCGGCCCGCCGGGCGGCGCCGCCTGACCGCCGCCTGACCGCCGCTCCGCAGCCAATCACTTACCGCGTCAACGCTGGCGACAGCGCCTTCCGCGCTCACCTTTCTGGCCCATGCGCGTCATTACGCGCCGGGACAAATTCCAGGCTATCGATCACCAGCCCCACATCGGCACCACATACGCTGATGGTATGCCGCCCCGCCGCGGCGATGTGCAGCTTCACGCTGGCGACACGGTCATTATTGAGCACCCCCTGCGTCCACGCCGCGCCGCCATCGGGCGCCTCGACGCCAACAAATTGCGGCTGCTGCCCATCCATCGCCACGCCAACACGCATCTGTCCAGCAGCTGGAAACGTCGGCAACATGTGAATGCGCACCTCGACTTCGCCCGCAGGCAAATCGGCCTCATATTCCAGCCGCGCATTTGCCTCGGCAGCGTGCGCCGCGTCGGACCGAAGTATGGCGACCGCCGCCCCGCCCGTCTTTCCAAGCCCCTGCACACGCCCCCACGCCACACCTTCGCCGTCAGCCCGCCGCAGGAACGCATCCGCAGCGAACCGCATGCTGGCGCCCGATACGCCTGCAGCCGGCACACGGCCCGCATCGGACGCCGGCAACGTCCACTTCGCAATGCGCATGGACTGCCATTGCGCATCTGCCGGCTCGGCAGACATCATTCCGCGCCATTTCCCACCCGCGAGCCTGTTCCAGCGCACATTCAACCGTTCAAGCGCCGCATCGGCAGCAAGCGCCACGTCTGCCCTGCCGCGCTCTCCCTCAAAAAAGCGCTCATTGCTCAGCGCAGACACCAGCACCGGATACTCCACCAGTTCGAAGAACGCGTCCGCCGCGGCGGAGGGCAAGGCTGCACGTAAGCCCTCGACCCGCAGGCGCAGTGCCGCGAAATCAGCCAGCCGCACATCAACCTCGCCGGAAGGCAAATCATTAGGCTTGCGAGCCTCCTTCGGCAGCCACCACTGCAAGTGCTCCGGACGGCGTCTGAAATTGAGCCGGTAATATTCGCCCATGATGCCCGCAATCTCCGGCCCCAGCGCCGCCCCAAACTCCCGCTGCGCCCACTCCTGCAGGAAGACCGGCTGCGCGTCAGCGCCCCATGCGTCCACATTCCACGCCAGACGCAGGAAGAACTCCGTCCCGATCTCCGCAGGCTTCAAATCGCCCACATTAGCGATCCACATCCGGTCCGCCCCATGCGCGTACGCACGCGACATCTCCTCCCACACC
>NZ_JBFRDW010000365.1:0-5979 GCF_052113985.1 Pseudoduganella sp. RAF53_2
GCCATCATCACCATGATCCGCCTCAGCGCGGGCGAAGGCCCACAGCAACTCACCTTTGGCGTCCTTCATGCGGAATTCAAGCTCGCACTCGCCCTGGCTCTTGATGCATTCGCGCAGCTGCGCGTTGACTGCTTGATGATCTTCGGGATACACATACCGCAAGAAGTCTTCCGGCTCGGTGGACATGGTCCCTGGCAGCATGCCGACCATGTGTTCGAGTTCCTGGCTCCACCATGCCCGATTGGTGCGCAGGTCCCAGCTGAAGACTCCCATGCGGCCCGCCACCAGTGCCAGCCGCAGCACTTCGCGCGTTTCCGTCAGCTTGCGCGCCAGCCGCGCTGTACTCTGGGCTTCGGCAAGGTCGCGATACATGCGCACGTGTTCCAGCAGCAGCATGACCAGCACGAAGCTGGACGCCACCAGCGCATAGCCGCGCCCCGCATAAAATCCCACGTCCCAGCGGCCGGCGTTGAATATCGAAACCAAACCGATTTCGAAGAACCAGGCTGCCAGCACCACCACCATCCACAAGTCCAGGGTCGACGTGGACCGTCGCGTGAATAGATACGCCAGCGCCACACCCGTGATTATCCATTGACCATAACGTCCGATGTTGAAACTGGACGAATAGTGAGCGCCATTGAGCATTTGCGGCAGGATATTCTGTCCATAAGTGCTGAGCATAACGAGCGCTGCCGCGCAGGCCAGCGTGATCAGGACCGCCTTGCCGGCATCGAGCGCAAAGCGTTCGATGCGCTGCTCGCGGTCCTTCAATCTGGCGTAGGTAATGACGGCGATCGGAAATCCGCAATGCCAGAACACGTGCATATAGCCGGTGGTTTGCGGTCCGCCACCAAGCAAGCCTTGCGGCGCAAAGATGCCGGGGAAGGTCAGAAGGTGGACCACGGCCATGACCGCCGAGAACAGATAGCCGCAGGCCAGCGCGAGTAGCGCGTACTTGCGTGTCAAACGCAAATAGCCGAACAGCAGTGTGGCGGTGATGATGTCGTTGAGGGCGACGACGGGTTGGTAGAGCGGAATGAACCAGTTGGCGACGCCGACCGGCGCCCCGGCAAATGGCAACAGCGCCAGGAACATCCCCGCCGACAGCGCCAGAACGACCAGCGCAAGACGGCGCGAGGCTGGACTGGCTTCGTATTCGGACAGGGTCCGCGCCGGTTCATTGTCCGGAATTGCCCCGCCCTGGCCCGGCTCGCCGGCCGGAATGGCGTGGTTTTCGTTCCTCATGACGGAACATCTTAGGCGGTATCACGATCCGGCGAAGCGCGATACCGCACATAACACAACAAGAAGCCTGGCTTATTTAGCCGAAGAAACGCCGTATCAGCGCCCTCGCCTGACGTGCGCTGTGCTCGACCGTTTCAAAATTCAGCGCTCCGCCCACGAAATAAACGTTGTCGCGGCCCTGCAGCGCATCAAGACGATCAAAGAAACCGTCGCCGAGGGCTACGCTATCGACATGCGGGAAATAATCCCATTCCTGCCGCAGCGCCACACGCAGCAGCTGCCCGCCTTGCGCAGCAACATCGTCCACCAGCAAGGCTTCGAGTTCGTCGATGCTGGTTCCTTGTTCTGCCAGTTGCCAGCCGAGATACATCGGCGGCTCGGGATTGCGGTTGGCCCAGGCATTCATATGGCCAATGCGTTCGGGGAATTCGTTCTCATGCAGGAAGAGGAATTCGGCCGTGGCCAAGCCAGTCGCGGCGAAAGCGTTGACGAAGTATCGCTTACTGCGCAGTTGCTGCAACAGTGCGTCGCCATCCTCACCCAGCGACATGAAGTTGCGCACCGTGTGCAGCGGCGCCGCCACAACGACGGCATCGAACCGATGCCGGTCAGCGCCATTGATCGTCAGCGCGACCGATCCATCGTCTTGCCGTTCCAGCGCGGTGACGCCGGCATTAAGTCTCACATCGTGCTGGCGCGCCAGCGCTTCCCATAATGATTGGAAGCCTTGCGGGAAGACGAAGAACTTGCCCGCTTGCAGACCTCCCGCTCCGTCGGGCAGGAACAGCCATGGCATCAGTTTCATGAAGTACAGCGCCGGCACCGTTTCGTAGTAACCGTAGCCGAAGCCGATCAAAGCGCCGCGCGCCAGTTCCGCGATGGGTGTGAAGCCGTGCAGCGCAGCGAAGCGGTCGAACGGCAAATGCAGCTCTTCCGGCATGCCGGCCAGCGTATCGTAGTTGATGACCGCAAAGCGCTCCAGCGTGTCGGCATAATTGGCGATGGCTTCCCGGATTTCTTCGCGGCTGTAACGGCTGGCGAGGAAGGACATCGCATCATGCCGCACGCCCTCCTCGTCCAGAAACCGCTGCTCCACCGGATACGGGGCAACAGGCACGCGCAAGCGATCGGCCAGGCCCAGCACCAGCTCGCATTCGGCGGCCGCAATGACGGCGCCCATTTCAACGATGCCTGCCGGTGTCCGCATCGAACAGACTTTGCCGCCAACGCGGGCGGCCTGCTCGAATACGGTGATGTGGCGGTAGCCCAGCTGGCGCAAGGTATCCGCCGCACACAGCCCGGCCGGGCCCGCGCCGATGATCGCGATCGATCGATTCATTTCTTCTCCAAATCAGGCGCGCATCAGACGATCGGCTTCGATCCATGCACTGACGGCTGCAGGGAACGCCGGCGAGGATGGGTCGACGCCAAGTACCTCGCACATCTCCTCACTGCCGACAATGCCTTTGCTCCCCACGATGCCGCCCTTGGTATGCCCGACGGCCATCACCTCACCATCGCGCAGAAACTCAAACCGGATGTAAGTCCAGCGTGCGTCCCAGCACTCGGCTCGAAAACGCAGGGTGTAGCGGCGGAATGGCTTCAACCCACGCCGGAACGCAATGATCGAGCCGCCCAGCATGGGACGCCAGCCTCGCCGCATGGCTGGCCCCATGAAACCGGCCCTTGTCATGTACTCCACCAGCGCCAGGTCGATGATGGTCATGTAGCGCCCATTGTTCATATGACCGTTCAGATCGAGATCATTGGGCAGCACCGTGAGCCGCAGGTCGATTGTGTCGCCGATGCGGATCACGGGCTTGAAGAGCGCGGACAGCCAAACGTAGAACAGGCGGAAGTACAGATTCATTGCGCAACGGCGGGCGCTACGCGCTGGCGAATACGGCTCGCCACGTGACGCAGCACTTGCTGGGTGGCCGGTTCGAGGAAAGCATCGACAAACTCGTCGATCGGCAGCGCATCCACGTCGGCAAAGACATCCCGCAGATCGCGCCGGGCGATTGCGCGCGTGCTTACCAGCGCATGGGACGGCATCGCCAGCAGTTCCTTCAGCCGTGCGTGCGCCAGGGTGACCACCTGGTCCTGCGCCGTCAGCTCGTCCACCAGGTTGATGTCCATTGCCTGTTCCGGCGACAACAGGCGGCCGAACACCAGCATGCGCTCCGCATTCAACGCGCCCACCACACGGCGCACCGCGTACTGGAAGCATTCCGGCAGCGCCACGCCCACGCGCACCTCGTTCAGGCCAATCTGCCACGGCCCCTGCGCTATGATGCGGTAGTCGCAGAACGCCGCCAGCAGCGCGCCGGCCGCCATGCAATGGCCGGTAATCGCAGCAAAAATCGGCTGGCGCGACATGGCCATCTCGGAAGCCAGCAGGAACACCTGCTCCCAGTATTCGCGCACTTGAGCGCGCGGACCGTCCAGCAGCGCCGGAATGTCTACGCCGGATGAGAACACACCCGGTACGCCTGACAGAATGATGCCGCGTTGTCCGCTTCGGTTGGCCTCCGCCAGCGCGGCGCGTACCGACTTCAGCACCTCCACGCCGATCAGATTGATGGGAGGCCGGGCGATGCGCAGCTCGGTAATGTCCCCTTCGTGCGGGATGATGTCGATCATGCTGATGCCTTGATGATGTTGTGCTTCAGGCACCACTCGCGCACATCGCGGAAGCGTTCAGCATTCAGGCGCTGGTTGTTCGGCGAATTGCGCACTTCACGGATCTTGTCGGCATCGCCAGGCTTGATCGGGAAGTCGAAAGAAGCATGCAGCGCAATTTCCGGCATATAGGTATATTCGTCCAGCAGGAAGCCGTAGCCCTTCTGGAAGAAATCGCACATCTGCGCCAGTTCTTCTTTGGGAGCAGACTCGAAGTAGTTTTCGCAGATAGTTTTGGCGAACGCGATGTGGCGCACTTCTTCCAGGTGGTGTTCCTTGAACATGGTGCGGGTCAGCGGATCGATGCCATCGGTCTGGGTCTGGAAGATGGAGTTCAGTTCGGCGAACCACTCAATCAGCAGGTTCCAGCAGATGCCGTACACCGGATGCTTACCGGCCAGCTGCTGCTCGAACAGCGAGTAGTTCGGGATGTTCTCCGGATGGCTCCACAGGCGCAGGTTAGCCTTCTCCAGATAGCGGCGGAACATCAGGGTGTGCACGATTTCCTCTCGCGAGAACACCATCAGGTATTCGCGCACGTCGTCCGTCAGCTCACCGTGATATTTGTTGACATACCCCATGTACAGCTCTGGCAAAGTCTGTTCGAGCCAGATGAAGTAGGATACGTCGCGGCCAGTCTCCAGCCACAGCACTTCGTTCTGCTGCTCCGGCGTCAGCGCGTCCCAATAAGGCGTGCCGTAGATCCAGCTGGATTCGGCAACTTTGGGCGGCTTGCTGAAATCAATGCCCGTTTCCCAGTCCACTACCTGGTCGAGGAACAGCAACTTACGGTGCGATGCGTTGATCAGCGTGCGCACCGTTTTCTGGCGGCGCTCATCGAGCACGATCGGATTGGTTTTAGCTTGCGGTACTGCGGCGATACTGGCTTCCATTCACAAACTCCTTTGGGGGAATTGGGGAGATCAGGCCGCGAGTTGAGTGTCTCGCAGTTCACGGCGCAGGATCTTGCCCACATTGGTCTTAGGTAGTGCGTCGCGGAATTCGATGTACTTGGGCTTTTTATAGGCGGTCAACTGCTGTTTGCAGTAGTCCATCAGCTGGTCGCTGGTGAGCGAGGGATGTTTGCGCACCACGAACAGCTTCACGGCTTCGCCCGAGCTGGCGTCCGGTACGCCAATGCAGGCGCATTCGAGCACCAGCGGGTGGGCAGCCACCACGCCTTCGACTTCGTTTGGATAAACGTTGAAACCGGACACGAGGATCATGTCCTTCTTGCGGTCGACAATCCTGACGTAGCCTCGCTCGTCCATGATGCCGACGTCGCCGGACTTGAAGAAACCGGCCGGGGTCATAACCCGCGCGGTTTCGTCCGGCCGGTTCCAGTAGCCCGACATCACTTGCGGGCCACGGATGGCGATTTCCCCTGGCTGGCCATAAGGCAGCGCGTTGCCGTCGTCGTCCAGAATGGCCACTTCGGTCGACGGCACCGGCAAGCCAATGGTGCCGGTGAAGGTTTGCTGGTCGGGGCGGCACAGCGTTGCTGTCGGCGATGTCTCGGAAAGGCCATAGCCTTCCAGGATCGGGCTGCCCGTGAGTTTGAGCCAGCGCGCGCTCACCACTTCCTGCACGGCCATGCCGCCGCCCAGCGTGATTTTCAGGCCGGAGAAATCGACTTTGCTTAGTTCCGGCTGATTCAGCAACGCATTGAACAGGGTATTCACGCCGGGGAAGAAGTTGACCTTGTACTTGGCCAGCTCCAGCGCGAAACCCTTCATGTCACGCGGATTCGGCACCAGCAGATTCATGGCGCCCCAGCGCGCGCCCATCAGCATGCAGGCGTTCAGCGCAAGGATGTGGTACAGCGGCAGCGCGCACACTGTCACCACCTGTTCGCTGGCGTTGAGCAGTGCCGGCCCGGCCCAGGCATCGTTCTGCAGCATATTGGCGATCACGTTGCGGTGATTCAGCACTGCGCCTTTGGAGAGGCCCGTAGTACCGCCCGTGTACTGCAGGAAGGCGATGTCCTCATGTCCCAGCGCGGGTACGCGCAGCGTCATGCCCGCGCCTTCGCTCAGCGCGGTGCGGAAG
>NZ_JBFRDW010000366.1:0-5964 GCF_052113985.1 Pseudoduganella sp. RAF53_2
GTACAAATGGGATCAATAGTACAAATGCAAAGGGCTACTTGAAAGTAGCCCTTATGTATCCTTGGCGGAGAGAGGGGGATTCGAACCCCCGATAGGCTATGAACCTATACACGCTTTCCAGGCGTGCGACTTAAACCACTCATCCATCTCTCCTGCATCTCTCACGAATCGCGAGAGGCCCGAATTATAGCAGGGATTTTTTGTTTGTCCAAGAAATCTTGCTACTGGGTAGTTCACTCACTTGTGGCGTTTTTGCAGCTCAGGTTTTTGCCTTCGAGTTGACAGTTGAACAATGCCCGTCCGTTGACGTCGAATTCCGTAACCGTCCAGCCAGCGCCGGCTGCCCTCTCCAGCATCGCGAAACCGAAGCCGCTGCGGGTTGTATAGTTTTTGATCACGGTATCGGCATACGGCAGGTGGCGGTCTTCCAGTGTCGTCGGCAAGGCACCTTCGGTGGCGGAGGAGCTGTTACCAACGACGAGCGTGGCCGGCAGGCTGCCTTCGAAGGAGAGCGCTTCGAACAGGTGGACGTGGCCGTGCAATGCGAGGTCGAATCCAGGCAGGAAGTGCGTGCCGGGATTCAGTCCGCGCATGACCGAAGCCAGCCCCTGCACCGACGCTTTGGGCACCGCATTCGCGCCGGGCGCCAGTCCGAGCACGGGATGATGGCTGACAAAGATGCTGCGCGGCGCAGTTTGCGCCAGCGACTCGGCTCGGCGCAGCAGCGGTGCGTAGGACTGGTAATCGGCGTCAGTCTCGCTATATGCCTGGCCGCGCGAGTGCGAGGAATCGAATACGACTAGCTGCGTGCCGCCGCCCAGTGGCACCGCGTATGGCGTGGAGAAATCGGCATCGCGGTCGAACCTAGGATCGTCGCAGGAGCGTGTTGCGGTCCACGGTGCGGCGTCCAGGAAGCGGAACCAGCCCTGCCCTGCGCGTTCGCAGGTTTCGTGATTCCCGCGCGTAAAGACCCATGGCGCAGCCGTCAGCAAAGGACGCAAGGGATCGAACACGTCGGCGCGCCAGGTGTCGAAGCCATAGCCCCATGGACTGTTGGCGCAGCCGGGTTGGCTCGACGCACATCGGCTTTCGCGGTAGTGGTAATCGCCAACGTGTACCACCAGATCAGGATGCAGAGCTGCCGCGCTGCGTGCGACGCGGGCCAGCGGCCATGCCGGGCCGTCCTCACAGGACTGGAAGTAGTCTTCGCTCTGCTTCATACGGCAACCCGTGTCGCCGATCAGCACGATGCGCTGCGGCTGCGCGGACGGCACAGGAACGTCGCGGCCGTCGATCGATGCGCGGCGCGCGCCGGCAGGCAGCGCGGCCTCGCAAACCTGCAGCGGGAACGCGGAGGGCTTGGTCTCTGCCTGCTTGCCGCCGGTGCGCGCCGGCACGGTGCCGGCGGCGGCGCGCAAGGACATCGGCAGCGCAGCGCCATCAACCAGCAATGACGGGCAAACACCCGGCTCCGCGATAGCGCGCACGATGGCGCGGCCGCCATCACCAAGCAGGCTGTAGGTAATCGTCTCAGCCTGCGCAGGGGCGGCGCTGAAGGCCAGCGCCGCCATGATCATGAGGGCGCGGGCCATGGATCAGAAGTCCGCTTTCATGGACACCTGATAGCTACGCGGCGCCTGGAAAGTGTACTGATCGAAGGCCGCCGTCTTGCCGGTCGAGATCGCGGTCACCTTTTTCTGATTGAACATATTGAAGCAGTTGAACTGCAGCTTCAGCGCCTTGAGGCTCATACCCGGATGATCGAAGCGGTAGGCTAGCGACAGGTCGGTGTTCGTATAAGCAGGCGTCTCGTACTGGTCGTAGGCCGCCGGCTTGCTCGCGTCGTAATCGACCTGGTGCACTTTACCGGTACGCTTGCTGATCAGCGATGCCGCCCACGGACCATTGTTGTACAAGGCGCCGATGGCCGCAGTCATATCAGGCGAGCCGGAGATGGTCTTGTCGGTGTCTTTAGCCTTCGCTTCGTTGGAGGAACCATTGGCATACAGCGCGATGCCGTTGCCCAGCGCCCAGGTCACCTGCCCTTCAACGCCCTTGTAAGTCACGCCGCCCAGGTTGACGTATGCCGCTGCTGTGCCGCCCTGGCCGTTGGACACATATTTGTTCTTGAAGTCGATCTTGTAGACATCAGCGTCCCAGGTCAGCTTGTCCGATTTACCGACAATGCCCGCCTGGTAGTTGGTGGACAGTTGTGGTTCCGTGCTGTTATGCGTTGGATCGGCAATGTAGAAGGACTTCAGATCAGGAATCTGGAAGCCTTTCGCGTACTGCGCATACACGGCCAGGCCCTGATTGATGCGATAGTTCGCAGTCATGAACGGCAGCGTGGTGTGATAGTCCACGGAAGTGTGCTGCGGCAGGCGTGTGGTCTGGTTCACGTCAGCGTCCACCGAACGCGTGATGCTCACGTATTTCACGCCCGGGGTGACGGTCAGCTCATTGGTCGCATGCCATTCGAATTCAGCGAACGGCTGGAAGTTACGGATGGTGGACTGCTGGTCGAACAGCACGCTTGGGAAGGTCACAGGCGTCGGCTTGGTTTCGCGCGGATCGCGGATATTGCCGAGGGTGAGGTCGATATCGTACTGATGACGGTCGGTGTCCGAGTATTCATACCAGAAGCCCGCACGCGCCAGGCCGGCTTGCATCTCCTTGCTGACCTTGAAGATGTCGCCGTACACGCGGTACTTGTTCTGTTTGTCGATACCCGGAATGTCCTTGTTACCGGCCGGGCCAGCCTTGGTACCGGGCGCGGTGGCGCCGGTAGGGTCGCTTGACGAGATGGTCTGGTTGTTGTACGAGTAGGTGTACAGGTTGTTGTCCGTGTTCCAGCCATTTCCCCACGCGGTTTCCAGGCGAATGTAATTGAAGTCGGTGTCCTTCGTCGTGTGGTTGTAGCCCGCGTAGTTGAAGCTCGTTGGGTCGTCGTTCAGGCTGTAGTTCTCGCCGAACTGCGCCACTTGTGCCAGCGTTGGACCTTTGTTGTTGTCGGGCTGGGTGTAGTGGATGCGGTTGACGGTGGACAGCACGGTCAGCACGGTGTCGCTGCCGATATTGCGCTGCAACTTGGCGAAGTAGTTATCGCTGCGGATCTTGTTCAGCGTGAGATAGCCGTCCGATTTCAGGTGCTGGTAATTCAGCTGCACCGTGGCGTTGCCGAAGTCCTGCAGTCGGCCGGACTCGAACGAAGCGCCTGCCAGGGCTGTGCTCCAGCGGCCTACCGATGCGAACACACTGGCCGCCTGTTCGCGGCTGGCCTGCTTGGAGAACAGGTTGATCGAACCGCCAAAGGTGGCGTAACCGAGATTGCTTGCGGTGCCTGGGCCGCGCTCCACGATGGCGCCGCCGATCACAGAGCCAGGGAAGAAGGAGGTCGAGTGGTGCGCCGGGTTGTTGGTATCGCCCCACGGGATGCCGTCGAACGTGATGTTGTACTGGTCGTCGCCGAAGCCGCGCATGGTGGTCTTGGTTTCGGACAGGCCCGGTCCATTGGCGGAATCGCCCGATACGCTTGGCGCGATGTTGACGATGCGGCTGTATTCGGCAGTCGGTGCGACCGACAACTCAATGAACTCGCGCGTGATGATGGACTGCGGCTGCGTGGCTTCCAGCGCGGACTGGGTCGGCGCTACCGAGCTGGCAGTACCTTTGGCCGACTCGTCGCGGCGGTAGGCGCCAGTGGAGGCGGAAACGATCACGGTGGCGATGTTGCCTTCTGCGGCCGCATCAGCTGCCGGGGAAGCGGCGTCGGGAACGTCAGCGGCGAAGGCGTGCAGACTGGCTAGGCCAAGAGCAATGCTCAGGGCCATTGGCTTGAGTGCGGGAGAGGTCATGTTTGTCGGTCAAGTGGGTAAAGCCACTGACTTTAGGTGACAAACATGACATATTGATGATAAAGCAATGACACTTTTATGACAAAACCCACTGCGACTGCTGGTGTCAGCCACGATGTGGCTGACACCTTGGGGGACTTACGAGGTTTCTTTCAGTTGCTCGAGGATGGCGGGGTTTTCCAGGGTGGAGACGTCTTGGGTGATCGTCTCGCCTTTGGCCAGCACGCGCAGCAGGCGGCGCATGATTTTGCCGGAGCGGGTCTTCGGCAGGTTGTCGCCGAATCGGATTTCTTTCGGCTTGGCGATCGGACCGATCTCCTTCCCGACCCAGTTACGCAGCTCGGTCGCGATGCGCTTGGCGTCGTCGCCGGTTGGGCGGGCCTGCTTCAGCACCACGAAGGCACAGATGGATTCGCCGGTGGTTTCATCCGGCTTGCCCACCACCGCAGCTTCGGCAACCAGCGGATTGGCGACCAGCGCCGACTCGATTTCCATGGTGCCCATGCGGTGGCCGGACACGTTCAGCACGTCGTCGATGCGGCCGGTGATGGTGAAGTAGCCCGTTTCGGCATTGCGGATGGCGCCGTCGCCGGCCAGATAATATTTACCGCCCAGTTCCTCAGGGAAGTAGCCCGCCTTGAAGCGGTCCGGATTGCCCCAGATGGTGCGGATCATCGATGGCCATGGGCGCTTCACGACCAGGATGCCACCGCTGCCATTCGGGACGTCTTGCCCTGCTTCGTCCACGATGGCCGCCATGATGCCCGGCAGCGGCAGCGTGCAGGAGCCCGGAACCATTGGCGTTGCGCCCGGCAGCGGGGTGATCATGTGGCCACCGGTTTCGGTCTGCCAGAAAGTATCGACGATCGGGCAGCGTTCCTGGCCCACGTTCTTGTAGTACCACATCCAGGCTTCCGGATTGATCGGTTCACCCACGGTGCCCAGCAGGCGCAGCGAGGAAATATCGAAATTCTTCGGATGCACTTTCGGATCGACGTCCGATGCCTTGATCAGCGAGCGGATCGCGGTCGGTGCAGTATAGAAGATGTTGACCTTGTGCTTGGCGATGGTTTCCCAGAAGCGGCCCGCATGCGGGAAGGTCGGGATGCCTTCGAAGACCACTTGCGTTGCGCCGACAGCGGTCGGGCCGTAAGCGATATAAGTATGGCCAGTCACCCAGCCGATATCGGCGGTACACCAGTAGGTATCGGACGGCTTGATATCGAACGACCACTTCATCGTCAGCGCAGCCCACAGCAGATAGCCGCCGGTGGAATGCTGCACGCCTTTCGGCGTGCCGGTGGAGCCGGAGGTGTACAGGATGAACAGCGGATGTTCCGCATCCACCCATTCCGGTTCGCAGGTCGAAGCCTGGTCCTTCAACAGATCATGCAGCCAGATGTCGCGGCCTTGCTGGAAGTTGACGTTGCCGCCGGTGCGCTTGTACACCACCACGTTCTTGATGGTTTCGCAGCCGCCCATGGCCAGCGCTTCGTCCACGATGGCCTTCAGTGGCAGCTGTTTGCCGCCGCGCAGCTGCTCGTCGCCGGTGATCACGGCCACGGCGCCCGCGTCGATGATGCGCTCCTGCAGGGACTTGGCGGAGAAGCCGCCAAACACAACGGAGTGCGTTGCGCCGATACGTGCGCAAGCCTGCATGGCGGCCACGCCTTCCACCGACATGGACATGTAAATGATGACGCGGTCGCCCTTCCTGATGCCCAGCGATTTCAGGCCGTTGGCGAACTGGCAGGTCTTGTCGTGCAGTTGCTGGTAGCTGACTTTGGTGACGGCGCCGTCGTCCGCTTCAAAAATGATGGCGGTCTTGTCGGCGTTACCGTTCTTCAGATTGCGGTCCAGGCAGTTGTAGGACACATTCAGCTTGCCGTCTTCGAACCATTTGTAGAACGGCGCATTGTCTTCGTTCAGGGTGCGCTTGAATGGCTCTTTCCATTCAACGTGCTCGCGCGCCAGGCGCGCCCAGAAACCTTCGTAGTCGCGCTCTGCCTCGTCGCACAGCGCTTTATACGCCTCCATGCCGGACACGGTGGCCTGCTTCACGAATTCTGCGGATGGCGCAAAGATGCGGGATTCCATTGGACCTTGCTGG
>NZ_JBFRDW010000367.1:0-5942 GCF_052113985.1 Pseudoduganella sp. RAF53_2
CACGTCGACAAGTCGCTTGCCGAGTTCCRCGAGTATGTGAACGCTCGGTTCGGTGCGCAAGATGAAAAGATCGCCGCCATGAAGCTTGAGATTATTCGCTGGACGCTTGGCATCGTTCTCAGCGTCGGATCGCTGGAATTAGGGATCGTCGCCGCGCTGCTGCACTGGATGCGCTGACGAGTCCGGTAAAATGCCAGCTTTACCGTGCAGGAGCAAGCCGTGAGCAGCGAAGAACGTTTTGTCGACATCGAAATCAAGCTGGCGCATCAGGAAGACCTGGTGGAGTCGTTGAACCAGCGCGTCTACGAGCAGCAGAAGCAGATCGACAAGCTGGAAGCAATGCTGGCCGCCCTGGCCGAGCACGTGCGCACGAACATCCAGAGCAACCAGTCCCCCCTCAACGAGCGTCCACCGCACTACTAAGTACGCCACAGACGCAGTGCTTCTTCCGCAACAATGTCCGGGTACTCTTCCTGGAAGAACAGCTTCCCGTCCGGCACCTCGCGGATGCCTTGCGAGCGGGGGAACAGGCCATCGAGATAGCGGGCGTCGGCCATGGTGAAGATGTTGTCGCTGCCGCCCCAGACCATGCGCACCGGGATCTGGCTGCGCTTCAGTGAAGCTTCAATCCCGGCCAACGGATTTGGCGTCAGCGCGAGATGGAAAGCGTGGTACTGCGTGCGGCGCAATGGCGTGCTGACCAGCGGCGTCACGTAGTAGTCGATCGTGGCATCGGCCAGCGATGCGGGATTGTGGAAGACGGCGGCGCCGAAGGTGGCACGGGCTTTCTCGCGGTCGGTCAGCCAGACAGCCGTCATGTCGGCCAGCGTGCCGTCGCGGGCCATGTCCAGCACAGGCTTGATGGCGGCGGGCGGGCTGTTGGTCTCGACATCGCAATTGGTCAGCATCACTGTGCGCACGCGCTCGGGATAGCGCACCATGAACAGCTGCGCGACAGCGCCGCCGCTGTCGCTGGCCACCACGTCGGCGCGCATTATTCCCAGCTTGTCCATCAACGCCGCCAGCATCTCCACCTGATCGCCAGCTGCCAGCGGCTGCTGCCCGGGAACCTGCGAGTAGCCAAGGCCCATGAAATCCGGGGCGATGCAGCGGCGGTGCGCGGCGAGGCGTGCCATCGCGCCGCGCCATTGGTAGCCGTTCAGCGGTGCGCCGTGCAGGAACAGCGCTGCTTCGCCTTTGCCGTGTTCGACGTAAGCAATGCGGCCGAAGCGCAGGTCGGCAAAGCGGCGCGCTGCTGCGAATGCGGATGCTTCGACTGCCGCCGCTGCGGCAGCCGCCGTGACCGACGTGCCCGCGCTGCGCGCTGCGCCCGCGGCGGGGGGAGCCGAAGCGCCTGCGGCGTTGCGGTCCACTGCGCATGCTGCACCGGTGAAAACCAGCGCCAGAGCGCCGCCGGCGCGCAAAAATTCTCTTCTTTCCATCGTCATCTCCATGATTGAATCGTGGAGACCATGCTAGCCAGCGCCCGAAATCGCCGCGAGCACAAACGGCCAGCGGTGAGCACAAAAAGATGATTAAATAGCACTCACCATGATCAGACCCGATTGCTATCCCGCTCCTGCCAAGGCCCAGCTATCGAGCGGCATGCCGCTGCTCGACGTGCTGACGTCGCCCGTGCCGGAGGGACGCTTCGACTCGCCAGTGGACGGCCGCCATGTGCTCTGCCTGCATCTCGGCAGCCCCGTGCCCGTGACCTGGCGCGCCGGACGCTTCGAGCGGACCGGTGTGCGTCTGCATGGCCAGTTCTGCGTGGTCCCCGGCGGCTCCAGCACGCGCTGGACGCTCACCGCGCCCGCCACCTCCTTGCTGCTGCGCCTCTCGCCGGAACTGATGCAGGACCATCTCGACCCCGCCATCCACATCCGCGACCCGCAAATCGAGCGCATTGGCTGGATGATGCAAGCCGAAGAGCGCGACGGCCATCCCAGCGGACGTTTGTTTGCGGACAGCCTCGCCACCGCGCTCGGTGCGCGCTTGCTGGCGTTGCAAGGACAACCCGCYTCGCAGGAACCGGCGCGTGCGCTGCCCGCATGGCGTCTGAAGCAGGTGATCGAATACATCGAAGCCAACCTCGATCAGGACCTCACGCTGGCCGAACTGGCGGTGGTTGCTGGCTTCAGCATGTCCCACTTCAAAGCCCTGTTCCGGGAAGCGGCGGGCATGCCGGTGCATCAGTTCGTGCTCGCACGGCGCGTCGAACGCGCACGCCTGCGCATCCTAGAGGGCCGCATGAGCATGACCGATATCGCGCTGGAAGCCGGCTTCTCCCACCCAAGCCATATGGCGCGAACGCTGCGCCGCGTGCTGGGCCTTACGCCCGCCCAGTTGCGAAGCTGATATCACAATGGCGCGGTGCAGCATGCGCCACCGATGACTTTGCAAAATCCGGCTGATATCATTTGACGCTTCGCGCCACGCGAAGTCATATTCAGGAGAGAGAATGTACCGTCCACACATGCTGATCATCGCTGCCAGCCTGGCTATCGCCGGCGCCGCCCATGCCGAACCGGCCTCGCTGCTACCCGCATCGAACCCGTTCGCCAAAGAGAGCACCCTGCCGCTGCATTACCCTGCCTTCGACAAGATCAAGAACGAAGACTACGGCCCGGCTTATGTAGAAGGCATGCGTCAGCAGATGCTGGAAATCGACGCCATCGCCAACAATCCGAAAGCGCCGACCTTCGACAACACCATCGTGGCAATGGAACGCTCCGGCCGCCTGCTGGACCGCGTATCGAGCGTGTTCGGCAACCTGTCCGGCGCCAACACCAACGACCAGATGGAAGCGTTGAACCGCGAACTGGCGCCGAAGCTGTCCGCGCACAGCGATGCGATCCGTCTGAACGAGAAGCTCTATGCCCGCGTCAAGGCACTGTACGACAAGCGCGACAAGCTGCACCTGGATGCTGAGTCCAAGCATCTGCTGGAACGCTACCACACCGATTTCGTGCGTGCCGGCGCCAAGCTGTCCGCCGCCGACAAGGAAAAACTGAAGGCCTACAACTCCGAGCTGGCCGCACTGTCCACCAAATTCAGCCAGAACGTGCTGAAGGAAGCCAATGCATCCGCACTGGTGGTGGACACCCGCGAGGAACTGGCGGGCATGTCCGACAAGGCCATCGACGCTGCCGCTGCGGAAGCGAAGAAGCGCGGCTTTGAAGGCAAGTTCGTGATCCCGGTCGCCAACACCACCGGTCAGGCGCCGCTGGAAGTGCTGACCAACCGCGCCACGCGTGAACGCCTGCTGGCCGCATCGCTGGCGCGCGGCAGCCATGGCGGCGAATACGACAACCGCGACGTGGTGCTGAAGATCGTCAAGCTGCGCGCTGACCGCGCGGCGTTGCTGGGCTATTCCAGCCACGCCGCCTACAACCTGGAAGACCAGACCGCGCACGACACCACGGCCGTGAACAAGCTGCTGGCCGAATTCGCCAAGCCGGCTGTGAACAATGCACGCAAGGAATCGGCGGACATTCAGACCGCGATCGATGCCGACAAAGGCGGCTTCGCCAACGCCGCGCAGGACTGGGCCTTCTACACCGACAAGGTACGCCAGCAGCGCTATGCTTTCGACCAGAACCAGCTGAAGCCTTACTTCGAACTGAATAACGTGCTGACCAACGGCGTGTTCTTCGCTGCGAACAAGGTGTACGGCATCACCTTCAAGGAGCRCCACGATCTGCCGGTCTACAACCCGGACGTGCGCGTGTTCGACGTGTTCGACGCCAACGGCAAGCAGCTGGCCATCTTCATCGGCGACTACTACGCGCGCTCCAACAAGCGCGGTGGCGCATGGATGAATGCCTATGTGTCGCAGTCCTCGCTGCTGGGCACCCACCCTGTGGTGGCGAATCACTTGAACATTCCGAAGCCTTCCGACGGCGAACCGACCCTGCTGACCTGGGACGAAACCCGCACCCTGTTCCACGAATTCGGCCACGCCCTGCATGGCATGTTCTCGAACGTGAAGTATCCACGCTTTGCCGGCACCCGCGTGCCGCGCGACTTCGTGGAGTTCCCATCGCAGGTCAACGAGATGTGGGCGGCCTGGCCTGAGGTGCTGAACAACTACGCCAAGAACTACAAGACCGGCGAGGCGATGCCGAAGGAGCTGCTGGACAAGGTGATGGCGTCCGCCAAGTTCAACGAAGGCTTCCGCACCACCGAGTACCTGGAGGCGTCGATCCTGGATCAGCGCTGGCACCAGCTGTCGGCCGACAAGATCCCGACCGACGTGGTGGCCTTCGAAACCGCGGCGCTGAAGGATGCCGGCGTGGACTTCGCACCGGTGCCACCGCGCTACCGCACCACTTACTTCTCGCACGTGTTCGCGGGCGGTTATTCGGCCGGCTACTATGGCTACCTGTGGTCGGAGAAGCTGGACGCGGACACCGTCGAGTGGTTCAAGGAAAACGGCGGCATGCTGCGCAAGAACGGCGACCGCTTCCGCCAAATGCTGCTGTCCAAAGGCGGCACGATGGATGCGATGCAGATGTACCGCGAATTCCGCGGCCGCGACGCCAAGATCGAGCCGCTGCTGGAACGCCGCGGCCTGACCGCCCCCTAAACCGGTGACCCAAGTGGCTGCCACATCGTGGCAGCCACTAGCTTCACGCCCTTGGTTCTAATGGCTTGACCTGTCTACGGTAGACAGCCTTATGCTGTCATCCATGGAAGATCAGGAATTCCTCAGCAGCTTCGAGCGCTGCACGCTCCCGAAGGAGCACTTCAACCACGCTGGCCATGTCCGGCTGGCGTGGCTCTATCTCGAACGTTTGCCGTTCGACGATGCCGTCACGCGCACCTGTGCCGGCATCAGCACCTACGCCGCCTCCCTCGGCGCGGCGGAAAAATTCCATCGCACCATCACCGAAGCCCTGATGCACCTGCTGCGCGCGCATGGCCGCGATGCCGTGCTGACCGATGCACGTGAAATGCTGGCGCTGCATTACTCGCCACAGCTGCTGGCTTCAGCAGCATCGCGCACGCGCTTCGTGCCGCCAGACCGCGAGCCGCTGCCATGAAGCCGCTCACCATTGGCCAGCTGGCCAGGCGCGCAGGCGTGTCGCGTACAGCACTGCTGAATTACGAGCGGCTCGGCCTGATCGCGGCCGCGCGCACCGAGGCGGGCTACCGCGTGTACGACGCGCAGGCCATCGCGCGCATGGAGCAAATCCGTGCCTATCGCGCAACCGGACTGGGATTGAAGGCCATCGCCGCATTCCTGCAAGGCGGCGACCAGGCCTCGCTTATCGAGCGTCGCCTGCACGACATCCACCGCGAGATCGCCCGGCTGCGCGAGCAGCAGGAGGTGCTGCTGCAGCTGCTGCGCGCGAACCCCGAGCGAGGCACGGCGGCAGGCGGCGGGCTGGCGATGACGAAAGAGCGCTGGACGGCCATGCTGCGTGCCGCCGGACTTGATGACGATGCGATGGCCCGCTGGCACGCGCTATTCGAGCACCAGTCTCCGCAAGCGCACGAAGATTTTCTGCGCTCGCTCGGACTGGAGCCAGTCGAAATTGCGCGCATTCGTGGCTGGTCGCGCGAAATGGGTGTATAAAAACACTATCGCGACTACAACGGGGACCCGCATTATGGACAGCAATCTGAAGGCGTCGTTGAGAAACCTGCACACCGCGCTGGAGAGCCACGGCCCGGTGGACGAAGAGCTGCAAGACCTGCTGCTGCAACTGGATCACGACATCAAGCACCTGCTCGAACAGCGTGAAACCGGCGAAGAACTCACCACCACTTACGGCCTGGCCGAGCGCAGCCAGGAAATCTCGGCGCAATTCGCGGCCAAGCATCCGACGCTCGAACCGACGCTGCGCGAGCTGACGCGCATTCTGGGCAATATGGGAATTTAAGCAGGGAGGCAGGAACCCGGGGAATGGCGGCGACTACAAATGCCGCCCCCCGGG
>NZ_JBFRDW010000368.1:0-5936 GCF_052113985.1 Pseudoduganella sp. RAF53_2
GCGCTATCCCCGTCTGGCGGGCAGCTTGAATCCGCCGGCGCTATCCCCGTCTGGCGGGCAGCTTGAATCCGCCGCGCGAGGGAGTGCGCGATCCGCATGTGGACAGGCTGGTGCAAGCTGCGGCGGTGCTTCACGCGCGCATCGCCCATAGTCTCGATCGCGCCAGCCCGCTTCTGGATGAGGCGCTGCTGGAGGCATTATTCCCAAACACGCTCGCACCATTTCCTGCCAGTGCGATCTTTCGTCTTTCCGCCAGCGCGCGCCGTGGCACGGCATTAGCGGCGCGTGCGGCGGATGGGCGCGTCTCGTCATTCCGCCTGACTGGTGACGCCTGCACAGGCGCAGACGTCACCAGTTTGCGCTGGCGCCCCTGCGAGGGGCCAGGTGGCGAGCATCTGTTATCGCTGACCCTCAGTGGTCTGAGTGCGTCTACTCCCGACACCCTGCGCCTCTACGTGAACGCTGAGCCCGTGCTGCGCGCGGCGTTGCAGAACGCGTTGCTGCTGTATGCCTCCAGCGCGTGGTCTGCAATGCCTGGCGGTCCGGCCGAGCTATTGCCCCGTGTGCCCGTGCGCGTGGCAGGCCTGGACGAGCTTGGCGATTACAGCTGGCAGGTGCTGCGCGAATATCAATGCTTCCCGGAGCGCTTCAACTTTCTGGAGCTGAATCTGGCATCGTTGCGGCGCTTCATCGCATACGGTAACGTTTCCCTGGATATCGCCGTGCCGCTGCGTGCGGACAGCGAATTGGCGCGGACGCTGGCCGGTGTTGAAGCCGGCCATTTGTTGACGGGGTGCGCGCCAGGGGCGAATTTGTTTGCCGCCGCCGCGGCGCCCGTGTACGTCAGCCGGACTTCCAGCGAATATGGCCTCGCGCCTGCGGACAGTTCGCATGTCATCCATGCCATCGACACCGTTCATCTGCTCGCCGCCGATGGCCTGTCGGTCCTGCAGCCGCCGCAAACAATGCGCTTCGGCGCCGCGCCCACCGGCACCTGGACCGCCCGCCGCGCGCTGTTGGACGAACCCGGCCCACCCATGCGCATCAGTTTTGCTCCAGCACCGGCGTGGGCGGCGTCCGAGACGGGGACGGCGACGGCTTCCGTAGGGCTCACGTGCTGCGAGCGCTCCTTGCCGCAGGCTTTTGCGGGCTTCGAGCCGGCTGCGGTGTTGATCGGCACGCCATGCCGCATGCGTGAGGTCGCGGGTGGCATGGCGCTGCGCTGGCGGCTGTTGGCAATGCTGGCGCTGGAGGCCAACCCGGCAAATGTGGAGAATCTCAGGCTGGCGTTTGCGTTGCAAGACCTGGCGGAGTCGGACACGGGCCAGAAGCTGCGTGACGCGCTGGTCGATTTGAAGACCAGGCCGGCGACCATGCGGATGCGCCATAAGCACGGCGCCGCGCCAGTTGATGGCACCGAGCTGCGCGTGACGATAGAAGAACGTGCGCTGGTCGGCGCCAGCGTGGCGGTATTCGTGCATCTGATCGACCAATACCTGTCTTACTCCGTCCACCTGAACACATTCATGCAGCTGGTGGCGATTTCCGCATCAAGCGGCGAGGAGCTCTTGCGATGCCGTCCAAGGAACGGAAATCTGATGTTGTAGGTGGCTACGACTATTTTCGGCTGCTGCAGGCCTTGCGCGAGCAGGGCGCAGTACCGCGCGCGGAGAACGATACCTCGCTGGCTTTCCCGCCAGGCGACATCGCAACCTGCGCAGGCGATGCGGTACGGCCTGCGTTCATGGGGCTGCTCGGCGCGGCAGGCGCACTGCCTTACCATTACACGGAGCGCATCGCCAGAGCGCCCGGCAGCGGGCCGCGCGAATTTCTCGACATGCTGTCCGCCCGCGCGCTCGAACAGTTCGACGCGGCCTGGTACAAGCACCGGCCGGCGGATTTGCTGCCGATGCTGATGGACCTTGGCGGCACGCGCGAACCGGCACTGGCGCAATATGCGGCGATGATGCGCCGCTCCGCAACCTCCGCCGAAGCACTGGGAAAGGCGTTGAGTGATTATTTCGGCGTGCCGCTGCACGTGGAGCAGTTTGCCGGCAACTGGCAGATGCTGGCGCCGCCGCACCGTAATGCGCTTGGACGCGCCAACGCGACGTTGGGCAGCGATACGGCGCTGGGTGGCCGGCAGTGGCGCTGCGATCTGGGCATCAATATCCATATCGGACCGGTGGACGCGGCGGCGCGCGAACAATTTCTGCCGCGCGGTCCGGCGGCCAGGGCGTTGCCGCAAATGCTTGCAGCGATGATGGATGGCTGCATTGAAGCCGTCGCGCATGTTCAGCTGGAGTCCGTTGGCGCAGCTGCGCTGGACGCCAAAGCGCGGCTTGGCTACGACGCGCTGCTGGCCAGGGCTGGGGAAGGAGAGCTGTGTTATAAGATCGGGTATCCAGAATAATAAGGAGACCCCATGAAGACCCTGATCGCCGCAGCGGTCCTGGCCCTGGCCACAGCCGCAAGCGCCGCGCCAAGTAACGCCGAATTAAAGCAGCAAGTTGCCGACACCGAGCGCGCTTTCGCGGCGACCATGGCCAAGCGTGATTTCGCGGCCTTCACCACCTTCCTGTCCGATGAAGCAGTTTTCCATTCCGGCCCCAAGCCGCTGCGTGGCAAGCAAGCCGTGTCCGATTTCTGGAAGAAGTTCTACGAAAAGCCGGACGCGCCGTTCTCCTGGGAGCCGGATGACGTGGAAGTGCTGGACTCCGGCACGCTCGCCCATTCCTCCGGGCCGGTGCACGACCCGAAGGGCAAGCTGATTGGCCGCTTCAATTCCGTATGGCGCCAGGAAGCGCCGGGAAAATGGCGCATCGTGTTCGACAAAGGCCAGGAAGTCTGCAACTGCAAACGTGAGCCCGACCAGCCTTAATCAAGCCGGTTCGGCGTGCTCCACCAGCAGCTGGACGCGTGTGACGCCGTTATATTCGTTGGCGTCGAGGCGGAAGGCCACGCGGGCGCGCTCGCCCAGCGCATCGGTGTGGCCGAACCAGATGGCGTCGTAGCGGGCGCCGTTCTTCTCCAGCAGCAGCTTGAGATGGCGCTCCTTCAGGATGCGCTGGCTCATCACGCGGAACTCGTCGCAGAACACGGGTGGCGCAAAGCCCTGGCCCCAGACCTGGCCGTCCATCAGTTCGATGAATTGGGTGGTGTAGTAAGCGTCTTCCAGCGGACCATCCGTCTCGATCACACGCTCCAGCTGCTGCTCTGACAGCCAGGAGCGGCCCACGGCTTCAAACGCTTCGCAGAACGCGCCGAAAGCCTCGGCGCGCAGACTCAGGCCAGCCGCCATGGCGTGGCCGCCGAATTTGTCGATCAGGCTTGGCGCGCGCTTGGACACCAGATCCAGCGCATCGCGCAAATGGAAGCCGGGGATTGAGCGGCCGGAACCCTTGATCATGCCATCGCCCGCCGGTGCGAACGTAATGGTCGGCCGATAGAACTTCTCTTTCAGGCGCGAGGCCACAATGCCGATCACGCCCTGATGCCAGCCTTCGTCAAACACGCAGATGGTGGTGCTGTTCGCAGGCTGAAAATCCTCCAGATGTATCAAGGCCGCGTCCTGCATCTCAGCTTCGATCTCACGGCGCTGCAGGTTGATGTCGTTCAGCTGCTGGGCCAGTTCCCAGGCGCGCTGTTCGTCATCCGTAATCAGGCACTCGATACCGAGCGACATATCTTCCAGGCGACCGGCCGCGTTCAGACGCGGTCCCAGCGCAAAGCCCAGATCGAACGGCGAGGCCGTGCGCGCCTGGCGGCCGGATACGCGGAACAGCGCCGCCACGCCGGCGTGCATGCGTCCCATGCGCATGCGCTTGATGCCTTGGGCGACGAGGATGCGGTTGTTCGGATCAAGTTTCACCACGTCCGCCACGGTGCCCAAGGCGACTAGGTCGAGCAGCGAATCCAGCTTGGGCTGGGTCTGCGCATCGAACACGCCGCGGCGGCGCAGCTCAGCGCGCAGGGCCAGCAGCACATAGAACACCACACCTACACCAGCCAGATGCTTGGACGGAAAACCGCAGGCAGGCTGGTTTGGATTGACGATCACACGTGCGTCGGGCAGCGCATCGCCGGGCAAGTGGTGGTCGGTCACCACGACCTCGATGCCGCGGCGTTTGGCTTCTTCCACGCCTTCGATGCTGGCGATGCCGTTATCGACGGTGATAATGATGTCCGGCGATTTCTCGCGCGCCGTCAGCGCCACGATTTCCGGCGTGAGGCCGTAGCCGTATTCGAAGCGGTTGGGGACAATGAAATCGACATCCGCGCCCATCGAGCGCAGGCCGCGCAGCGCGGTGGCGCAGGCGGTGGCGCCGTCGCAGTCGTAGTCGGCGACGATGACCATGCGCTTGCGCGCCGCGATGGCGTCGGCCAGGAACACGGCTGCCGCGTCGATGTGCAGCAGGCCGGCGGGCTGCATCAGCGCCGCCAGTTCGCTGGACAGTTCATTCAGGTCCACCAGGCCGCGCGAGGCGTACAGGCGCGCCAGCACAGGATGGACGCCGCCCTGGCGCAGCATTTCGGATTCGCGGGCAGGGCAGGGGCGGATGGCAATGCGGGTCATGACTTGAGATTCTTCAGATTCTGCTGGCGCCAGAACTGGCGCAGCACCATTTTGGTCGTACGGAAGGTGGTGACGCCGTCGCGGTCCGTCAGCACCAGTTTCAGCTCGCCGATGCGGCCTTCGCGCAGGGCGCCCAGCAAAGGCGTGAACCATTCCTGCTCCAGACGCTGCATCTCCATCAGCCATGCGGACCAGTCACCGGCCAGGCCATGCGGCAGCAGGTGGCCCAGCACGGCGGTCTTACGCTCGCCCGGCGTGGCCAGCAAGCGCGCCACATCGCCGTCCCGCAGTTCCGGTGTGCCGAGCGCCGTCAGCCAGCYGGGCGCTGACGACACCAGCAGCGGCGCGGCAGGCGCGGTGGCGCCGGAAGCTGGGGCGCCACCCCACATCCAGAACGAATTCACCGGCGACAGGCGACGCGCCTCGCGCACTTCGTTGACCGGATTTTCGTGCCACAGCATCTGTACTTCGTTCTGCAGCTTCTTGAAGCCCAACGCATTGGGGCCGGTCGGCATCCAGTCGGCCAGATTGGTGCCGATGGCGGCGTCCAGCGACGCCGTATCCAATTCGGACCAGCCGTCGGCGCGCATGAACCAGGTGTTTGCGTCGCCGTAGCGCAGGTCATCGAAGTAGGGCTTGGCCAGTTCGAACAGGGCGCGCGAATCGGCTTCGTTCAGGCCCAGGTTGCGCGGATCGGCCATGGTCAGGTGGTTGCGCGCCAGCTGGATGTGCACGGGGTGCACGATGAACCAGTAACCGTCCTGCGGCGGCGTGCCGAAACCATTCATCACAGCGGCGGCCAGCGGCGCACCGTCGGGACCCGGCGCCAGCCAGTTTTCGTGCGGCAGGACGCGGGCGTCCGAGTCGAAGCGGCGGCGCTCATGCAAATTGTTGCGCGAAAGCAATGCTGCGAGCGACGGCGCCTGCAGGGCGCGGGCGATGTCCGCGGCCAGTTCGGCGGGCGGCAGAGCGAAGGGGATTACGACGGTAGTAGAAGCCATGCGGCATTGTAGAGGATAGGCGGTCCACATGAAATGCTGTTTATATGGCAAACTGCGGGCTTTCGCGTCTTTCCTGCCAACGCAATACATGGGTCTCTTAAAAAAATTGCCATTCGAATGGCTGGTCGGCCTGCGCTACACGCGCGCCGGCAAACGCAGTGGGCGCAATAGTTTTATATCGTTTATCTCCGCAACGTCGATGGCAGGCATCGGCCTGGGCGTAGCGGCGCTGATCGTGGTGCTGTCCGTGTACAACGGCTTCCAGAAAGAAGTCACAGAGCGCATGCTGTCCGTGCTGGGACACGTGGAGATCTACGACATCAGCGGCCTGGGTATGGCCGATTGGCACGCGACAGCGA
>NZ_JBFRDW010000369.1:0-5918 GCF_052113985.1 Pseudoduganella sp. RAF53_2
GACTGAGGATGCACGGTGCAGTACACCATGGCTGTGGTGGTGCCGCAACGGAGCAGTTCCTTGACGAAGAAATCCGCCACGCCGCGCGCGTGCTCCGGATTCCTGAACTGGCGCTCGGTCGGGAATGTGTAGGTATCGAGCCACGGCAACAGACCGGGCGCCGGCGATGCAATCATATCCGTTTGTGGATAATGAATGTGGGTGTCGATAAAGCCCGGCATGATGATCTTGCCGCGGTAGTCGCGTACCTGCGTGCCGGGCGGTAGCGTGTCCTTCAGCAGCGCGTAATCGCCTGCCGCCACCACACGGCCGGCATTCAGCACCAGCAGCCCGTCTTCGTGCCAGGAGTGCGCTTTGTCGCTGATCGCCGGATCGTCCGTGAAGTGCAGCAGACTGGCGCGGAAAACTTTGATTGAATTGCACATGACATCGTCCTAGCTGCCGCGGTAAGTGGAATAAGCCCATGGCGACACAACGATCGGCACGTGGTAGTTCGCATCGGTGTCCGCAATGCCGAAGGCAATGATCACTTCGTCGACGAAGCGTGGCTCCGGCAGCTTGACGCCTTGCGCCGCAAAGTAATCGCCGGCGCCAAACACCAGCTCATACTTGCCCGCAATGACTTCGCCGCCCGCCAGCAAAGGCTGTTCGCAGCGCCCGTCCTGGTTGGTAACGGCGGTCTTCAACAGCACCTTGGTATTGCCGTCCACGCGGAACAGTTTGACCTGAACGCCCGCACCAGGTTTGCCCTGCGTGATATCCAGGACGTGTGTACTCAGTTTGCCCATAAGGTCTCCTTTATAAGTGAGATCGATCTTATACGGCTGGCCATTGCGAAATATTCACCACGGCGAATATCAATCATGAGCTGCGTCGACATAATCAAGACTCCATATAAATAAAGAGGAGACACACGATGTACAAGCAATTAGCTGTTCTGGCCCTCGCGGCCCTGGGCACGCAGCAAGCCAGCGCTGCGGATTGGAGCGATACGTCGATCGGTTACCGCTATGGCACGAAATTCGCCGAGCCGTATAACCCGAACGACATCAAGAAGCACATCGTGAGCTGGACCTATGCCGACGGCTACAAGTACGGCGGCAATTACATGAACGTCGATTTCCTGACCTCGGACGGCACCGACAACAACGCGCATGAAGCCTATGTGTTGTATCGCCACACACTGGACATCGGCAAGATCACCAGGAAGGAATTGAAGTTCGGCCCCGTGCGCGGCGTCGGCATCACCGCGGGCTTCGACTGGAACGCCAAGAACGACGACACCTACAACTCGCGCAAGCGCATGGTGGTGCTGGGCCCGACCCTGATGATGGACGTGCCGGGCTTCTTGAACGTGAGCCTGTATGCGGTTTGGGAAAGCAACCAGCCGCTGGGCGTGGCCAAGCGCTATTCCTACGATACGCGTCCGATGCTGAGCACTGCCTGGGGCATCCCGCTCGGCCACGGCTTCAGCTTCGAAGGCTACGGCAACTGGATTGGCCGCAAAGGCATCGATGAATTCGGCGGCACCACTTCGCCCGAAGTGAATATCGACGCGCAAATCATGTACGACGTAAGCCCGCACCTCGGCGCCAAGCCTAACACCTTCAAGGTCGGCTTCGAGTACCAATACTGGCGCAACAAGTTCAGCACCCCGCACAACATCCCAGGCAGCACGGCAAGGACGCCGATGATACGCGCGGAATACCACTTCTAAGAAAAACGGCCCTCGCGGGCCGTTTGCTTTTATACGAACTCGCCTACTTTTGCTGTCACTGCCTCCCGCACCGAACCGCTGGTGACGAAGCTGTGCGCCACCTGGATGTCGTTGTGGAACCAGCGGTCGCCGTCCATGCAGGCCGGGATCTGCTTGCGGATCTCGTCATAAGCCGCTTGCGTACCTTCGCCCAGCTTGAAGCCCGGCAGCAGGCCTTCGGTCATGGTCAGCGCCTGCGCTGCCAGCAGCATCTCCACACCCACGATGTACTGCGTGTTCTGCACTACGGTGTGGGCCTTGCGCGCGCACCAGGTCGAGTTGGAGATATGGTCTTCGCTATTGGCCTTGGACGGAATGGAGTCCACACTGCCCGGCATGGACAGGGTGCGGTTCTCCATCACCAGGGAACTCAGCGAACATTGCACCACCGGATACCCGGTATTCACCCCACGCAGGCCGGACATCAGATTGCGCGGCAAGCCCCATGACAGTGTCGGATCGATCAGGCGTGCAACGCGGCGCTCGCAGATGCTGCCCAGGTCCGTAATCGCCATTGCCAGCAAATCCATCGCCTGCGCCAGATACTGGCCGTGGAAGTTACCGCCCGAGATGATCTCGAACCCGCCGCCGTCCTTGCCGAAGATCAGCGGGTTGTCGGTGGCCGAATTGATCTCGTTCTTCACGATGGTGTCGATGTAGTCCAGCGCATCGAACACCGGGCCGTAGACTTGCGGCGTGCAGCGCAGCGAATACACATCCTGGATGCGCGGCGTGTAGGGAATATCAGTGCGGCGCAATTCGTCAGGGAACTGCACGGCGCGAGCTTCATGTGTGGTGCGGGTGGAGCCCTTCAGCAGCTTGCGCACCACGGCTGCAGTCTTGATCTGGCCTGGGTGCGGACGCGCCTGCTGGATACGTGGATCGAAGGCCGACATCTCGGCGCGCATCGCCTCCAGCGTCAGCCCCAGCGACAGGCAGGCATCCGTCAGCAGGTCGCGCGCGTCCTTTGCCGCCAGTACCGCCACTGCCAGCGAAGCGGTGCAGCCATTGATCAGGGCCGATGCATCCTTGGCCTTGAGATCGAATTTGACGGGACCGACTTCAGCGCGGGTAATCGCCTCTGCGGCCGGCATGCGGGCACCTTTGTACATCACTTCCGCTTCATCGAAACCGGCGATGGCGGCCGCCAGATAGGCCAGCGGCGCCAGGTCGCCCGATGCGCCAACCGAGCCTTTTTGCGGCATGATCGGATGGATGCCGGCGTTGATGAAGGCCAGCAGGCGGTCCACCACTTCCACGCGCGGCGCCGAGAAATTGCTGGCGAAGGCATTGGCGCGCAACAGCATGGTGGCGCGGCTCACCTCTTCCGAAAACGGTTCGCCGATGCCGCCGCTGTGGGCCTTGATCAGCTGCGTCTGGAACAGTTCAATATGCTCCACCTTGATGCGGGTGTCCTTCAGCAGGCCGACGCCGGTGTTAAAGCTGTACATCATCGGCGCTTCATCGTGCATCCAGGTCGATTCGATGTAGTCGCGGCTTTCCTTTAATGCAGCGCGTGAGGTGGCGGACAGTTCCACTTTTGCGCCGCTGCGCGCGACCGCCAGCACCTGTTCGGCGGTGAGATTGAATCCATCGATAGTGACATTGCTCATTTCAATTCCTCTCAGTTCGCGCTGGATTCGTACCATGCGCCGATCAGCTGACGCTCGGCGTCAGTCATATGCGTCATGTTCGCCAGCGGCATATCCTTGTTCTGCACGGCGCGCTGGTAGATCTTGGCGGCGTGCTGCTTGATCTGGTCTTCGTTATCGAGCATCACACCGCCCGGCGCGGAGGCAAATCCCGCCTGGGTCGGCGTCGCCGAGTGACAGGCCACGCAACGTTCGGACACCACGTGATGCACGGTCGCCAGACTGGCCTCGCCAGCCGGGGCGGCAGCGGAAGCAGCAGCAGCAGGCGCGGCGCCATCTGCCGCATCAGCGCTAACCGCAGCGGCAGCARCGGCGGGCGCTGCTACCGCCTTGCGAGGCGCCGGTRCAATCGCCACCGCCACGCCAATCAGCAGGGCAACTCCAGCGATCGGATAAGCCGGCGATACCTTGCCCGCATGACGCAGATTGAAGAAGTGGCGGATCAGCACACCGGCAGCCATGATGGCGGCCAGCACCAGCCAGCTGTATGCATGGCTGTAGGTCATCGCGTAGTGGTTGCTGATCATGATCAGCAGCACAGGCAAGGTGAAGTAATTGTTGTGGACCGAGCGCACCTTGGCGCGCTTGCCATAGATCGGATCAGGCGACTGGCCCTTTTCCATCGCATCCACCAGCTTGCGCTGGCCAGGAATGATCACGAACAGCACGTTACCGACCATCATGGTGCCCATCATGGCGCCGACGTGAATGTAGGCAGCCCGGCCGCTCAAGGTGTGGGTCAGCACATAAGCCGCGGCCACGATCAGCAGGAACAGCACCGAACCGAGTACCGCGGGTTTTTCCGCCAGCGGTGTTTTGCACAAGGTGTCGTACACCAGCCAGCCGCCAAGCAGCGTGCCAATGCCCACGCCCACTGCTTGCAGGGAGCTCAGGTCGGCCACATTCTTATCGATCATCATCGCCGACGCATTGAAGTAGTAGACGATGAATAGCATGGCAAAGCCGCTCAGCCAGGTGGCATAGGCCTCCCATTTGAACCAGTGCAGGTCTTCCGGCAGTTCGTCCGGCGCGACCAGGTATTTTTGCGGATTGTAGAAGCCGCCGCCGTGCACCGCCCACAGTTCGCCCATCACGCCTTTCTTGGCCAGCGGACTGCCAGGCTTGGGCGGCCGGATCGAATTGTCCAGCCAGACGAAATAAAACGATGCGCCGATCCACGCAATACCCGTGATCAGGTGCAGCCAGCGAACCAGCAGGTTCAGCCACTCCACCCCGTAGGAACCGAATAATGTCTCCATGATTTTTCCAATTAGTCTGTTCATCTGCCTCTGGCGGGCACTTCAGATGATCGAGGAGTTTCACCTCAGAAACGGTCGTTGTACTGCCGCCGCTACGACCGCGACGGCAAAGGAACGCTCCCGCCGTCAACTTGGTGAAACGATATCGGCTATGAGCGCCCCTATCTTTTCGTTGCACATATAACTCGCATAGCCGAAAACATATATACCGGGGCCTCGGTTAATGCGACCCTGTCATCTATAAAGGTAAATAACTAATATCGGGAGACCATGATGTCCAGATTGCCGGACCACTTAGATATCCACCTCATTCGCATCTTGTACTTGCTGCTGTGCGAAAAGAGCGTGTCGCGCGTGGCGCTGAAGCTGAATCAGCCGCAGCCCTCCATTTCCGGCTCCCTGCGCAAGCTGCGCGAGCTGACCGGCGATCCGCTGCTGGTACGGGGCGGACGGGGCATGGTACCCACCCAGCACGGCGAGAGTCTGATGAAGACCGCCAAGCGCGTGCTGGACGAAGCCGAAAGCCTGTTCACGCCCAAGACCGCTTTTGTGCCCCTGGAACAGGCGCGCACCTTCCACATCGCCGCGCCGGACTATATGAATACCCAGTTCTTCACCGAGGTGATCGCGCGCCTGCGCCGCGAATCGCCCAAGAGCCGGCTGGTGATTCACTCCCTGGTGCCGGACGTCGATTATGTGCGCCTGCTGTCCGATGGCGAACTGGATCTGGTGGTCGGCAACTGGGATGAGCCGCCGCAGCACCTGCACCTCTCCAAGCTGTTCGACGATCCCATCGTCTGCCTGATGCGCGCCAATTGCGCCTACGCGCGCCGCACCGCGCGCGATGGCATGACCACCGACGATTTCCTCACCCTGCCGCAAGTAGCACCGGCCCAGATCCTGCCCGGTTACCACGGCAGTATCGACTCCTTCCTGGAGGGACAGAATCTTCAGCGCAATATCGTGGTGGAATCGGCACACTTCCGCATGCTGCCCTACGTCGTAGCGCAAACGGACCTGGTGCTGACGGCAGGCCAGCAGTTCGCCAGTTTTTACGAAAATTTGCTGGGGCTGAAATCCTACAAGGTGCCGGTGGACTTTCCGCCGCTGCGCTTCTACCAGCTGTGGCACGAGCGCTCCCAGCACGGGACGGAACACAAATGGCTGCGCGCCCAGGTCAGCGCCGCCGCGCGCCTGCTGGCCAAGTAGATATCGGCCTGGCCATTAGCCGGTATCGGCGCAGCGCTATAT
>NZ_JBFRDW010000370.1:0-5905 GCF_052113985.1 Pseudoduganella sp. RAF53_2
AGGTAGCGGGTCGGCAGCGCAGCGATTTCCTGCGTTGTCAGCATTAGCATTTGAGTCGGCGTCAACGCCGTCAGCTGGTCGCTGCCGAGGTTGATGATCTGGGCTGTGGTGAGCGCGGCGACATCCGGCAACGACAGCGCCTGCACCTGGTCGCTGTTGAGCGCGTTCAGCACCGGCGAGGAAATGGCGCGGATCTGCGTGCTGGTCAGCGAGAAGATCTGGTCGGTACTGAAGAACGGAATCTGGGCCGAGGTGAACGCGGCAATCTGGTTGGTCTTCAGTGCCGCGACCTTGGCCGGCGTCAGGGCTGCGATCTGGTCACTGTTCATGCCGCGAATCTGGGCCGTGCCCAGCGCTGCCAGGGAATTGAGCGCGCCCAGCTGTGCCGAGCTGAGTGCCCCCAGCTGGCGCGACGTCAATGCCGCCACTTCCGTAGAAGTCAGTACGGAGAGCTGCAGTGTGGTCAGTGCTGCGATCTGGTCCGTGTTCAGGGTCTGAATCTGGCGCGAGTTCAGGACAATGATGTCGCCCAATTCGATCGCCGCAATCTGGTCGGTATTCAGGCCTGCCAGCGCTTGCGTCGTGAGACTCTTCACTTGCTGGGTCGTCAGCGCCACGATCTCGTCGGTGGTCAGCGCGCCAATTTGAACGCTGTTCAGACCGGCCAACTGGTTTGTCTTGAAGGTCGGAATGGCCGACGGATTCAGGCTGGCAATCTGGTCTGTCGTCAAGCCGGCAATCTGACGGCTGTTGAGCGGTGCCAGCGTGGCGAGCCAGCCGATCTGCTGGGTAGTCAGCGATGCAATTTGCTGCGTAGTCAGGGCACCGATGTCCGCCGTTGGCAGAGCCGCGAACTGGGCACTGGTGAAGGCCGCCAACTGATCGGTCGACATCGCGGCAATCTGATTGCTGCGCAGCGCTTGCAGGTCAACGATTTCGATGGCGGCGACCTGGTCGCTGGTCAGCGCATTGAGTGCCGACGTGCTGAGCGAGCGCACCTGGGCCGTATTCAACGCGACGATGCCATCAGTGGTGATGGCACGGATCTGATCGGACGTCAGCACGGCGATCTGATTGGTTTTGAGACTCCCCAGCGCGCCCAGACTCAGGGCAGCGATCTGGTCGGTAGTCAGCGCGGCGATGGCAGCCGTGCTGAACGATGCCAGCGAGGGCAGGGCGTTCAGCTGCTGGCTGGTCAGGGCGCTTTTCTGAGTCGGCGTCAGCGCGGCAATCTGCTGCGTGGACATGGCGGCAATCTGCTGGGTGCTCAGCGCGCGGATCTGGTCCGTGTTCAGCGTGTTCAGCTGGTTAGAGCGCATCGCCTGCAAGTCGTTAAGGGCGATGGCGCCGATCTGGTCGGTGTTCCAGCCTTGCAGGCCAGCCGTGGACAGGGCGCGGATCTGGGCCGTGGTCAATGCAATGATCTGATCAGTGGTCAGTGCAGCCAGTTGCTCGGAGCGCAGGAAACCGACCTGGCTGGTCTTCAGCATGGTCAGGTCGGCAGTGGTCAGCGTCGCGATCTGGTCGCTGTTCAGCACGGCGATCTGCGTGGTGCGCAGGGCGCCCAGGTCACGTAGAGCATCCAGCTGGGTGCTGCTCAGGGCCGCCACTTGGGTGAGCGTCAGCGAGGCGATATCGGCGGTGCTCAGGTTGAAGAGCTGATAGGTGTTCAGCGCTGCCAACTGCTCGGTACCCAATGCCTGGATCTGGCGCGTCGTTAATGCTTGCAGGTCGACGATCTGCATGGCGCCCAGCTGGTCGCTGTTCAGGCCCGCCAGCGCGGACGTCGTCAGCGCGCGCACCTGGCCGGTGCTCAGGGCGACGATCTGGTCAGTCGTAAGCGCCACGAGCTGGTCGCTGCGCAGTCCAACGACCTGGCCGGTGCTCAGTTTGGCCAGGTTCTGCGTCGCCAGTGTGGCCAGCTGGTCGGTGGTCAGGAAACCGATCTGCTTGCTGCTCAGACCCGCGTAATTGGAGAAGGCGCCCAACTGGTCGCTGTTCAGCGCCGCCAGCTGATCGCTGTTCAGCACGCGGATGTCGGCGGTGGTCAGGGCTTTGATTTGCGCGGTGGTCAGTGCAGCAATCTGTGCGGTGTTCAGCGATGCCAGCTGGCTGGTCTTGATGCCGGGCACGTCGCGGGTTTCGATGGCGCCAAGCGCATCGGTCCCAAGCGCCGCCAGCGCCGCCGTGCTCATGGCGGCCAGTTGCGCGCTGTTGAGCGCGACCAGCTGGTCCGTGGTCAGGGCGTGGGCCTGATCGCTGTTGAGCGCGGCCATCTGCTTGGTGGCCAATCCAGCGATGATGGCCGTCGTCAGATTGGCGATCTGATCGGTGGTCAATGCGCCGATCTGGCGGCTGTTCAACGCACTGAAATTCTTCAGCGCGTCCAGTTGATCGGTGGTCAGAGCCGGCAGCTGGTCGGTGGTCAGAGCCGCAGTTTCCGCCGAAGTCAGCGCCCTGATCTGATCCGTGTTGAGTGCCAGCAGCTGGTCTGTGCTGAGCAGTGCGATTTGCGAGGTCAGCAAGGCCGCAATGTCGCGGGTTTCGATAGCAGCCATCTGGTCGCTGTTGAGCGCGGCCAAAGTCTGGCTGCTCAGCTGTTGGAACTGAGCGGTGGTGAGAGCGACGATCTGATCGGTATTGAGTGCGGCGGCCTGGTCGCTGCTGAGCAGGTTAAGCTGGCTCGGTGCGAGCGTGGCCAGCAAGCGCGTGCTGAGCGCGGCAATTTGAATCGTGGTCAGGCTGCCCACCTGCGTGCTGCTGAGCCCCGCCAGCGATTTGAGCACAGCGATCTGATCGGTGCTCAGCATCTGAATCTGGTCGGTGGTGAGCGCCCGGACTTCCTGCGTGGTCAATGCACCGAACTGGTCCGTGGTCAACGCTTGCAGGTGAGACGAATCGAGGGCTGCGATCTGGCGCGTGGAGAGGGCAGCGATATCGCGGGTTTCCAGGGCGGCAATCTGCTGCGTAAACAGCATGTTCAGCACGGCCGTCGGCAGGCTGCCCAACTGAGCACCCGTCATGGCGATCAGCTGGTCAGAGGTCATGGCCTGCCATTGCAAGTCATAGAGCCCGGTCAGTTGTGATGAACTGAGCGTGGCGACGTCCTGCGTGCCCAGAGTGGCAATCTGGTCTGTTGTCAGGCCATTGATTTGCAGCGTCGTCAGCGGCAGCAGAGATTGCAAGGCGTTCAGCTGGGTGCTGGTCAGCGCAGCGATCTGGTCCGGACGCAGAGTAGCCAGCGCGCTCGAATTCAGCACCAGCAATTGGGAAGTGGTCAATGCGCGGACCTGGTCGCTATTCAGACCCAGCAGTTGATTGCCGCTCATGAAGCGGAAGTCATTCGTTTCGATGTAGCCGATCTGGTCAGTCGTCAGATTGCCCAGCGCGCCCGAACTTAGGCCCGTCACCTGGGCGGTGGACAGGGCAATGATCTGATCGCTGTTCAATGCCTGCAGCTGGAAGTCGAGCAGAGAACTGAGCTGACCTGCATTCAGGGTCGCGATGTCGCGTGTCTCCAGCACGGACACCTGCAGCGAGGACAGCGCTTGCAACTGGGCGGAGCTGAATGGGGCAAGCGTGGACAGTGCTTGTATCTGATCGGTGGTCAACGCCCCAATCTGGTCGCTGTTCAGAGCTGCGAGTTGCTGAGTACGCAGTGCATTCACTTGCGTGGTGCCCATTGCCTGCACCTGGGCCGCCCATAAGCTGTTGATCTGAGAACTGCTCAGGGCAACGAGATCGCGCGTTTCCATTGCTGCGATCTGGTCGGTGTTCAGCACGCTCAGGCTGGCTGTTGACAGGTTGGCAAACTGCGTCGTGTTCAGGGCTACGATCTGGTCGGTGGTCAGGGCCGCCAGCTGATTCCCATTGAAAGCATTGACCTGGCTGGTCGTGAGATAGTCCAGCGTTACCGTGGCAAGGGCGCCAACTTGCTGGCTGGACAGACCAAAAATCGCGCTGGTATTCAGTGCACGGATCTGGGCGGAAACGAGCACATTCAGCTGATCAGAGTACAGACCGCCTGTCTGGCGCGAGTTGAGCGTCGCAAACTGCTGGGTTTGCAGGACGCGGACATCGTCGGTGTTGAACGCGGCTAGCTGGTCCGAGGTCAGACCGGCAAACTGGCGGGTCGACAGGCCGCCCAATTGGCTCGTGGTCATCACGGCAATATCTTCCGTGACGATGGCAGCAATCTGCCAGCTATCGAGCGCAGCGAGCTGTACATTGCTCAGCAGGACAATTTGATCGGTGTCAAATGCCGCAATGAAATCCGTGGGCAGACCGGCCATCTGCTGGGTAGTGAAGACCGGGATCTGATCGGTGCTGTACGGTATGCTCATAAACTGCGCTCTCCAAAGGCCTCCCCATGATATGACGGGGATTGCCGTACGGAAATCAAAAAAATGTAAAAGTCTGTCGGCTGGCGACAGGCTCCCTATGACGCGGGACGCGGTTGCACCAACTTGGTGCGTTGCTCTGCCGCATCACGGGGCAGTTGGCGGCTCTTTTCGACGCCTTGATTGAACAGCGCTTGCAGGGGGCCGGACAAATAGGGCAGGGTCATCACCACCACCAGCATGCCTGCGCCGAGGGTGATGGGGAAACCGATGCCGAACAGGTTCAGCTGGGGCGCTGCTCTTGTCAAAATGCCTAGTGCCACATTGGTAATCAGCAGCGCCGCCACAATAGGTAACGACAGCTGAAGGCCTGCGCTGAAGATCTTGGCGCCCCAATCTGCTAAATGTTTGAAGCTGGCGACGCCCATTGGCAAGGCGCTAATTGGCGCCGTGATAAAACTTTCGGCCAGCGCTTCGATCAATACCAGGTGGCCATTCACGGCCAGGAACAGCATGGTCCCGACCAGCGACAGGTACTGGCTGATGGCCGAAGAGCGGCCCTGGGAATTGGGGTCAAAGAAGGTCGCAAAGCCGAGACCCATGGTCAGGCTGCTGATCTCGCCGGCGAACTCCACCGCGCCGAATACGATGCGCATGGAAAAGCCCATGGCGATGCCGATCAGCGTTTCCTGCGCCAGGATCAGGAAGCCGGCCAGCGACGCCGGATCGGCGGCGGGACCGGCCGGCACGACGGGCGCGATCACGATGGCCAGGCTAAGACCCAGCAGCAGCTTCACGGTAATCGGCACGCGGGTGTGGCCGAACACCGGCGAGGCCGTGATCAGGCCGAGGATGCGGGCAAGCGGCCACATCAGGCCGGCCACCCAGGTGCTCATCTCGGCGGAGGTGAGGGTCAGCATGCCCGGCTTAGTTGACCAGGCCCGGGATGCCCGTGAGGATCTGGCGCATGTAGTCGGTCATGATGGACAGCATCCATGGACCGGCCACCACGAGGGCGACAAACACGCCCACCAGCTTGGGAATGAAGGACAGCGTGGCTTCGTTGATCTGGGTCGCGGCCTGGAAGATCGACACGATCAGACCGATCACCAGCGCCACCAGCAGCAGCGGCGCGGCCACCATCAGGGTGACTTCCATCGCCTGGCGCGCCATGGTCATAACGGTTTCCGGGGTCATGGCGCCTCCTTAGTAGAAACTCTGGGCGAGTGAGCCGATCAGCAGCTGCCAGCCGTCCACCAGCACGAACAGCATGAGCTTGAAGGGCAGGGAAATTACCGCGGGCGACATCATCATCATACCCATCGACATCAGCACCGAAGCCACCACCATATCGATGATGAGGAAGGGGATGAAGATGGCAAAGCCGATCTGGAAAGCCGTCTTCAGCTCGCTGGTAATGAAGGCCGGCACCAGGATGCGCAGCGGCACATCTTCCGGACCTTGCAGGGCAGGGCTGCGCGAAATCTTGACGAACAGCGCGAGGTCGGACTGGCGCGTCTGCTTCAGCATGAAGGTCTTCAGCGGCGCCGCGCCGCGTTCCAGCG
>NZ_JBFRDW010000371.1:0-5898 GCF_052113985.1 Pseudoduganella sp. RAF53_2
GTGCCAGCGTCGAATTATGCCTAATAAAGCCACGTCGATCACTCCGATCTCCTGTCGAAAGGACAGGGAGAATTGTGCTACGAACGTGGGTCAGATTCCGTTGCAAATTCGTGGGGAAGGTGGGTCAACTTTCAATGCAAATTAACAGTCTAAGGGTATAAACCAAACACCGGCTCCGCACAGTTCATCGCCCGCAAAACAGGGCCTGAAATGCAAAAAGCCCAGCCGGTTAAGGCTGGGCTTTTCTGTGTTCTGGCTCCCCGACCTGGACTCGAACCAGGGACCTGCGGATTAACAGTCCGTCGCTCTACCGACTGAGCTATCAGGGATTAGAGGCAACATTATATACTGTCAAAGCAACACTTTCAAGGTATTACTCAACGGCACTTTCTGCTGCCATTCGCGCCGCCGTAACGACGCGAGACCGAGATATTAAAGCACCTTGGCGACTGCGTCAACCACAGCGTCGATGTTGCGAGTATTCAACGCTGCAACGCAGATACGGCCGGTGTCTACGGCGTAGATCGACTGCTCGCGCAGCTTGCCTACCTGCTCCTTGGTCAGGCCGGAGTAGGAGAACATGCCGATTTGCTCGCGCACGAAGTCGAAGTCGTGGCCTGGGGCTTTTTCTGCCAGCTTGCGCACAAAGGTGTCGCGCATTTCCTTGATGCGCACGCGCATGCCGGCCAGTTCGTCTTCCCACAGCTGGCGCAGTTCCGGGGTGGACAGCACGGTGGCCACCACTTTGCCGCCGTGTACTGGCGGGTTGGAGTAGTTGGTACGCACCACGCGCTTCAGTTGGGACAGCAGGCGGGAAGCTTCATCAGCGGAAGAAGCCACCACGCTCAGCGCGCCCACTCGCTCGCCGTACAGCGAGAAGGACTTGGAGAAGGAGTTGGACACCAGCAGCGGCACGCCGGTGGCAGCGAAGCGGCGCACTACAGCGCCATCTTCCGCGATGCCAGCGCCGAAGCCCTGGTAAGCCATGTCCAGGAACGGAATCAGGCCGCCAGCCACAACGGCAGCGATCACTTCATCCCACTGGCCCTGGGTCAGGTCGGCGCCGGTCGGGTTGTGGCAGCAAGCGTGCAGCACCACGATGGAGCCCTTCGGCATAGCCTTCAGCGCAGCGATCATGCCGGYGAAGTTCACGCCCTTGGTCGACGGATCGTAGTAAGCGTAGTTGTTGACCTTGAAACCGGCGCTTTCGAACAGAGCACGGTGGTTTTCCCAGCTCGGATCGCTGATGTACACGTCCGACGATGGCGAGAAACGCTTCAGGAAGTCGGCGCCGAGCTTCAGCGCGCCGGTACCGCCCAGTGCCTGCACGGTCACTGCACGTTTCTCTTGAATTACGGCGCTGTCGGCACCAAATACCAGCTCTTGTACTGCCTTGTCGTAAGCCGCCAGGCCTTCGATCGGCAGATAGGTACGCGGCGCATGCTGAGCAATCAGAATCGTTTCCGCTTTATCCACGCACGACAGCAGCGGCACTTTGCCATTGTCGTCATAATAAACACCTACACCCAGGTTAATTTTGGCTGGGTTGGTGTCTGCATTAAAGGCTTCGGTGATACCAAGAATAGGGTCGCGCGGGGCCATCTCGATGGCGCTGAAAACGGAAGGATTCGTCATGATAAGATTGGATTCGATTGGAAGCGGTTCGCAGCGTAACATGCCGGCGCCCGAACAAAATCCGGTTTAGGCCGCCGACAAGCGCATATTCTATCAAAGGTCTGAGTTCAATGTCTGATTCGCAAAACGCCGGTACGCCAGAAGCGACCGTCATCACCTTTCCAGATTCACCTTTCCGGCTCCATCAGCCCTTCCCTCCCTCGGGCGACCAGCCCACGGCGATCAAGGAATTGTGCGAGGGCATTGACGATGGTTTGTCGTTCCAGACCCTGCTGGGTGTGACCGGTTCCGGTAAGACTTACACCATGGCCAACGTGATCGCCCGCATGGGCCGACCCGCCATCGTGTTCGCGCCCAACAAGACGCTGGCAGCCCAGCTGTATTCCGAGTTCCGCGAGTTCTTCCCGGAGAATGCGGTCGAATACTTCGTGTCGTACTACGATTACTACCAGCCGGAAGCCTATGTGCCGCAGCGCGACCTGTTCATCGAGAAGGACTCGTCGATCAACGAGCATATTGAGCAGATGCGACTGTCCTGCACCAAGTCGCTGATGGAGCGGCGCGACGTGGTGATCGTGGCTACCGTGTCGGCCATCTACGGTATCGGTAATCCGAACGAATACCACCAGATGATTCTCACGCTGCGCCAAAAGGATAAAGTGGCCCAGCGCGACGTGATCGCGCGCCTGATCCAGATGCAGTACACGCGCAACGAGATGGACTTCGGCCGCGGTACTTTCCGCGTGCGCGGTGACACCATCGACATCTTCCCCGCAGAACACGCGGAGCTGGCTGTGCGCCTGGAGATGTTCGACGATGAAGTCGAATCGATCCAGCTGTTCGACCCGCTCACAGGCCGCGTGAAGACCAAGATCCCGCGCTTCACCGTCTATCCAGGCTCGCACTATGTGACGCCACGTTCAACTGTGCTGCGCGCCATCGAAACCATCAAGGCCGAGCTGCGCGACCGCCTCGAATTCTTCCGCAAGGAAGGCAAGCTGATTGAAGAACAGCGTCTGGAACAGCGCACGCGCTTCGACCTCGAAATGATGGCGGAAATCGGCTTCACCAAGGGCATCGAGAACTACTCGCGTCATCTGTCCCGCGCCATGCCGGGCGAGCCGCCGCCAACGCTGGTGGACTATCTGCCGAAAGACGCGCTGATGTTCCTGGACGAGTCCCACGTGCTGATTGGCCAGCTGTCGGCCATGTACAACGGCGACCGTTCGCGCAAGACCAATCTGGTGGACTATGGCTTCCGCCTGCCGTCCGCGCTGGATAATCGTCCGCTGAAGTTCCAGGAATTCGAATCGAAGATGCGCCAGACGGTGTTCGTATCCGCCACGCCCGCCGACTACGAGCAAAAGAATGCGGGACAGGTGGTCGAGCAGGTGGTGCGCCCTACCGGCCTGGTGGACCCGCAAGTCATCGTGCGCCCTGCCCGCACCCAGGTGGACGATCTGATGTCCGAGATTCAGGACCGCATCGAGAAGAACGAGCGCGTGCTGGTGACCACGCTGACCAAGCGTATGGCCGAACAGCTGACCGAGTACCTGGGCGACCACGGCATCAAGGTGCGCTATCTGCACAGCGATATCGAAACCGTGGAGCGCGTGGAGATCCTGCGCGACCTGCGTATCGGTACCTTCGATGTGCTGGTCGGTATTAACCTGCTGCGCGAAGGCCTGGACTTGCCGGAAGTCTCGCTGGTCGCGATTCTCGACGCGGACAAGGAAGGCTTCCTGCGTTCCGAGCGCTCGCTGATCCAGACCATCGGCCGCGCGGCGCGTAACCTGAACGGCGTGGCCCTGCTGTACGCGGACCACATGACCGATTCGATGGAGCGCGCGATCGGCGAGACGGAGCGCCGCCGCGCCAAGCAGATGGCCTACAACGAGAAAATGGGCATCATCCCACGCGGCGTGCACAAGGTCATCAAGGACATGATCGACGGCGTCTACAGCCCGAACGCAGCCAAGGAAGAGATGGCGGTGCAGGAGTCGGCGGCCAAGTACGAAGCCATGAGCGAGAAGCAGGTCAGCAAGGAAATCAAGCGCCTGGAGAAACTCATGATCGATCACGCCAAAAACCTGGAGTTCGAAAAAGCCGCCCAGGTGCGCGACCAGCTGCACGTGCTCAAACAGCAGCTCTTCGGCGCGCCCGGCGCCGATGTGGTGTCCTAACACCCGCGGCAAAAAGCGGGTGGCTGCCACATCGTGGCAGCCACCTGGTTCACGCCTCTGGTTTTTTCAAAATTCCGGGAACGCGGCGCTCCCAAGCCGCATCTAATGGTCAACTACTCATGAAAACGAATCGACCATGTCCTCCCAACTCGCCCGCGATCATGCGCTGATCTCAGCCGCGACCTGCGGCGCATTCGAGCCGCTGATCCGGCGCTACAACCGCCTGCTCTACCGCACTGCCCGCAGCATCGTCAAAGATGACACCGAGGCCGAGGACGTGCTGCAGGACGCTTACCTGCAAGCTTTCCGTTCCCTGTCCAGCTTCCGCGGCGAATCCAGTCTCGCGACCTGGCTGACGCGCATCGTCATCAACACCGCCCTGGCCCGCCTGCGCAAAGGCGCACACCAGGCCGAGGTCATTCCACTGGAGGGCGCCATGCCGGAAGAACACTGGGAAGCCGAAGCCGAAACCCCGGATACCTCCGCCATGCGCGCCGATGTGCGCCGCCTGCTGGAAAAGAAAATCGATACCCTGCCGGATGCCTTCCGCACCGTCTTCATGCTGCGTGAGCTGGAGGAGATGAGCGTGGAAGAAACCAGCGCCGCGCTGAGCATCCCGGAAGCGACGGTGCGCAGCCGCCACTTCCGCGCCCGCAGCATGCTGCGCGAATCGCTGTCGCGTGAGCTCGACACCGGCCTGCAAGACTCGTTCGGCTTCGATGGCGAACGCTGCGACCGTATTACCGCACGCGTGCTCGCCGCCATTCATCAACCACAAGGAGAACAACCATGAAGAGACTCATACTCGCATCCACCCTCGCCGCCATCAGCACCTTCGCGCTGGCACAAGGTCCTAACGACGCACAGATCGCAGGCATTGTCGTCGCCGCCAACACGGTCGACATCAACGCCGGCAAGCTGGCCGAGAAGACTTCCACCGACAAGAACGTGCAAGCCTTCGCGCGCATGATGGTCAACGACCACACCAGCGTGAACGAAAAAGCCACCGCCCTGGTGAAGAAACTGAAGGTCACGCCGGAAGACAGCGACACCGCCAAGAGCCTGAAAGCCGGCGGCGATGCCAACATCGCCAAGCTGAAAAGCCTGAAGGGCAAAGAGTTCGACAAAGCCTACGTGGACAACGAAGTCACCTACCACCAGGCCGTGATCGACGCGCTGGACAAGACCCTGATCCCGAACGCCAAGAACGCTGAACTGAAGCAGACCCTGGTCAACGTGCGCCCCGCCTTCGTAGCGCACCTGGAGCACGCAAAACACATTCAGTCCGAACTCAAATAATCGGTTGCGGGAGGTACCGGGGCAGCCACTTGGCAGGCCCCGGCGGCGATAGGGTTATTTCGGCTGCGGCACGATGCGCAGATAAGGCTTCGGTGCTTTCCAGCCATTGGGGAACATGGTCTTGGCGTCGTCGTCGCTGACGGAGCCGGCGATGATCACATCTTCCCCGTGCTTCCAGTTCACCGGCGTGGCGACCTTGTGTTTGGCGGTCAGCTGGATCGAGTCGATCACGCGCAGGATCTCATCGAAGTTGCGGCCCGAGGTCATCGGGTAGGTCATCATCATCTTGATTTTCTTGTCCGGACCGATGACAAACACCGAGCGCACCGTGGCGTTGGTGGCGGCAGTGCGGCCTTCCGAGGTGCCCGGCTCCTCAGCGGGCAGCATGTTGTACAGCTTGGCCACGGCCAGGTCGGTATCGCCGATCATTGGGTATTTCACGGCAGCGCCCTGGGTTTCCTCGATGTCGTGCGCCCACTTGCTGTGGTTTTCGACCGGGTCGATGGACAGGCCGATGATCTTGGTATTCCGCTTGGTGAACTCCGGCTCGATCTTGGCCATGTAGCCAAGCTCGGTGGTGCATACCGGGGTGAAGTCTTTCGGATGGGAGAACAGCACCGCCCATTTATCGCCTATCCACTCGTGGAAGTCGATGGAACCTTGGGTAGTCTGGGCTTTGAAGTTTGGTGCGGTATCGTTGATGCGGAGAGACATGACAACTCCTTTCAGGACGGGTCGCGACAAAAATCCAGACCACTATGGTCGCACCACCGCCCTGCGA
>NZ_JBFRDW010000372.1:0-5884 GCF_052113985.1 Pseudoduganella sp. RAF53_2
GTTCAGGAAAGACAGGCGCGACACGATCTCCTTGATCACGCGGTCGGCGATATCCTTTTTCGCGCCCTTCAGTTTCAGCTGTTCGAAGTAGCTCAGCGAATCGCGCAGCGGCTTCTCTGCGATCTGGTAAATCGAGCGTTCCTGCTTGCCGGTGCCGATCTTCACGTGACGCGCTTCCACGCGCAGACGCGCGCCTTCGCAGCTCGGACATTTCTTCTCGTTGATGAACTTCGCCAGCTCTTCCTTCACCGCCATCGAATCCGTCTCGCGGTAGCGGCGCGACAGGTTGTTCACTACGCCTTCGAAGCTATGCTCTTTCACCACCGTGCGGCCGCGCTCATTGATGTAGGCGAACGGGATGGCAGTCTTGCCGGAACCGTGCAGCACCACTTCCTGCGCTTTCGCAGGCAGCTTCTCGAACGGCGTATCCAGATCGAAATCATAGAAGGCGGCCAGCGCGGTCAGCATCGAGTAGTAGAACTGGTTGCGGCGATCCCAGCCCTTCACTGCGCCGGATGCCAGCGACAGATTAGGGAAGGCCACAATGCGCTTCGGATCGAAGAACTCGATATGGCCCAGGCCATCGCACTCGGGGCAGGCGCCCATCGGGTTATTGAAGGAGAACAGGCGCGGCTCCAGCTCCTGCAGCGAATAGCCGCAGGTGGTGCAGGCGAACTTGTTCGAGTACACATGCTCGGCGCCGGTGTCCATTTCGTAGACCATGGCGCGGCCGTCGGCCAGGCGCAGCGCAGTCTCGAAGCTTTCCGCCAGGCGCTGTTTGATCTCCGGATTCACCTTCACGCGGTCGATCACCACGTCGATGGTATGCTTCTCGGTCTTCTTTAGCTTCGGCAGATCGTCGACTTCGTAGATCTTTGCGTCATGCGTGCCGCTCTGCACGCGGAAGCGCACGAAGCCCTGGGCCTGCATCTGCTCGAACAGGTCCACGTGCTCGCCTTTGCGGTTGGCCACCACCGGCGCCATGATCATCAGCTTGGTGCCTTCCGGCATGGCCAGCACGGCATCCACCATCTGCGACACCGACTGCGCCGACAGCGCGTGGTCCGGATGGTTGATGCAATAAGGCGTACCGACGCGTGCGTACAACAGACGCAGGTAGTCGTGGATCTCGGTCACGGTGCCCACGGTCGAACGCGGGTTGTGCGAAGTCGCCTTCTGCTCGATGGAGATGGCTGGGGACAGACCTTCGATCAGATCCACGTCCGGCTTTTCCATCAGCTGCAGGAACTGGCGGGCATAGGCCGACAGCGATTCCACATAGCGGCGCTGGCCTTCTGCGTACAGCGTGTCGAACGCCAACGAAGACTTGCCGGAACCGGAAAGACCTGTGATCACGATCAGCTTGTTGCGAGGCAGATCGAGGTTGATGTTCTTGAGGTTATGCGTGCGCGCGCCGCGGATGCGGATTTCTTCCATTTAGCGAAGCCTTTTGAGCTGGATCAGTTGGATGAGGCAAATACTGTATATAATACCAGTGATAGAGGAATRCTGCTTGGGTCCGTCAAAAAAAGGTAGGCGGGGGACCGCGCCTGTATATAATCCCCGTTTAGCCCAATTTCAATGCAGGAGTAATACATGGCATCTGTTAACAAAGTCATCATCGTCGGCAACCTGGGCCGTGACCCGGAGATTCGCTACATGCCTAGCGGTGATGCAATCGCCAACATTGCTGTTGCGACCTCCTACCGCAGCAAGGACCGCAACACCGGCGAGCAGAAAGAACTGACCGAGTGGCACCGCATCTCCTTCTTCGGTCGCCTGGCGGAAATCGTTGGCCAATACCTGAAGAAAGGCTCTTCCGTCTACGTCGAAGGCCGTCTGYAGACCCGCAAGTACACCGATAAAGACGGCGTAGAGAAATACGCAACCGACATCATCGCCGAGCAGATGCAAATGCTGGGTGGCCGTCAAGGCATGGGCGGCGACGCCGGCATGGACGATATGGGCGGCGGCGGTTACGACGCGCCTCCAGCCCGTCCAGCCCCACGTCCACAAGCTGCACCAGCGCCGGCACCACGCCCGGCTGCCCGTCCAGCCCCGAATTTCTCGGACATGGATGACGATATTCCGTTCTAAGGTACACCCCAGAACGAGTTGTAAACAAGGCCCCGTAACTCTCTGAAGTTACGGGGCTTTTTTACGTTTGGTGAGTTTTTTGCGTCAACAGCATTCGCTCACTTATGTACACCTAAGGGAAAGTGTAAACAGCTCACTTGCAAAGCGGCTGATCTGACTCGGCAGCACTAATTCTCGGAAATTCATATCCCGTCTGTTCTACTAGCAAACCCTTTTCTAGCGGTCGTTCAGCAAAACCAATGCGAAAGATAGACTAATGAAAGTCATTAAGTCATTGATTTATATGAAAATTTCACTTTTGTAGGCGAAATAGTCGGGATAAAATTGGTTGGAAAACCCAGATATCGAGGCTAACCAGGTGACACCGTTCGGCTTATTCCTTCAGAACGCCAGAGGCGAGAGAAATCTGGCGCAAAAACAGCTGGCGGGGATGGTGGGTATTGACCAGTCGTATTTGAGCGGTCTCGAGTCAGGACGAAAGGGAGCTCCGCCTCCCGGCGTCGTTACTCGCCTTAAAGATGCCCTAAAACTCAATGAGCGCGACACTGTTGAACTTCAACTAGCAGCCGAGCAGTCTCGGCGAAAGTTCGAAATTCCTATTGCTGCAGCCCCTGCTGAATACGTTCTGATGCACGCCGTGGCCGGCAAACTTGGTCATCTGCGACCAGGACAGGTCCGAGCGATGCTCGAAATACTGGATCTCTAAGGGGGTAGGGAAATGCGGAAGGGAGAACTGACCATGTAAAAACAAAACGGGACAAACCTTTGACAGCTTGCCCCGTACGTGGACAACTGACGCTGCCCAGCTCGCACTGCCAGTATCGTCAAACGCCTACGTCCGGTCAAGCCCCCACTACTTTGCTTATCTGAAGTTTTTCCACTTCAGGAGTCTTCGTGCGCCCATTTTTGGGCGTAAAGGGAGATATTTTGCGTCCAAAGTCCAAGAGCTTCCCAGTTACTGGCATGTCCAACAACGATCCTGGTCCAGCCGGACCTTCGAGCAGGCCAGAGAAATATCGCATCAAGTACACGGTGACGAGGAATGGAGAGCGGATTCCGTTGCTTGTCGATGCCGTAGGATGCCCGGTCTTGACCGCGACCGTGTATGTTTTTTCGGAACTCCGTGCTCGAGGCCGAGCAGTGAATACGATAGACGCCACGTTGAGATCGATACTGCTTTTCTCCCTATTCTTAGATATCTATGAGATCGATTTGCAGGAGCGCCTTAGGGCTGGACAGCTACTTACGTTAAGAGAGATCGATGCGTTGGTGCAGATATGCCGCTTGCCTGTTGATCAAGTCCGCGCTTTCACCAAACCGATCGCTTCTTCAAATGTTCGTCTCCTCCCAAGAGCGCGCTCTCAAAGGTCATCGCCGACCTCGGTGAGGTCGGCATTCTGTGCGACTAGGCTACGCTCGATCCGCGACTATGTTGAATGGCTCGCCGTCTCCGGCTTCGGGACAGGTTCTCACTACAGCGCGTCAATGGCTGCCACGGTGCAGGCCTTCACTAAAGCGTTGAATAGCCGCATGCCTGTCAGCCACAGCAGATTGCGATCCGAGCGCGAGGGGCTTGATCGAAGCGAAGTGGATGAACTGCTCCGTATCGTCGATCCAGCTGCGCGAGACAATCCTTGGACAGATAAACACACGCGAGTTCGCAACGAGCTAATTATCTGGTTGCTCGTCTATCTAGGAGTCCGTCGCGGAGAGCTGCTAGGTGTTCGCGTTTCTGATCTCAACTTCAGGAACGAAACCGCGACGATTCACAGGCGTGCTGACGACCAAGATGATCCGCGGCTATATCAGCCAAACGCCAAGACTCAGGCACGAGAGCTGCCAATGTCATCGGCACTCGCTCAGCGCACTAGGGAATATGTCATATCGTTTCGAAATGGCGTTGAAGGGGCAAGGAAGCACGATTTCCTCTTTGTCGCCACTGATACCGGTCGACCGTTGTCGATAAATGGATTCGCAAAGATCTTTTATGCTCTTAAAGAGCATCCGTTGCTACCGCAAAAGCTATTCGCACATCTACTACGCCATACCTGGAATGATCGCCTATCAGAGCAATTGGATGAAAACGCGACTCCAGAAGAAGCAGAGAGGAAGCTGCGCTCTTACTTGATGGGCTGGTCGGAGACCTCAGGAACGGCATCCACCTATACGCGCCGACATGTTCGTCGTAAAGCAGCTGAAGCATCTGTCGCGATGCAAAACAGTTTRTTCAAGGGGCGAACCCAATGATTCCACATTCTGTCGCTCATCGTCCCACCTTGGTTTCTTCGTCGCTACAAGCGCGCACGCGAAGCGGCATTGTGTTTGATCCATTCGCTGATACATGGCGATTTAGAGATGAGGTGAAAAATGTTTCAATGAGGTTTGATACGCTTCTGATTTCCGTTGAGCTTCGAACCCATGTAAAGCGCGTCTTCGCTTGGTATTTGCAAAATGTCGCGTCCGCTACGGCAGAGACATACCTGGCACATTTTCGGCATTTCGTTAAAGCGTTGGCGGACCTGGGACGCGCGCCGGCGGACCATATAAGTGTTGAGGCACTCTTGACTTACCGGTCGTCTCTCAGTCGCAATGACATGTGGCATTTAGGATCGGTAGCGGTGATTCTCAGGAAATGGCATTCGCTCGATATCCCAGGAATAGCCGAAGGGGTAATTGACTTTCTCGCGGAGTTGCGCATTCCAGGAAATGCTAAAGGGGTAGCAGTCCTTACTAGAAACCCCTATTCGGGTCCGTTAAACGACCTTGAGTACGAGACGTTACTGGCAAGGTTGCACTCGAATTATTCCATGTCGCTAATCTCATTGGGAGACTACGTGCTCGTGCTGCTTGTAGTGGCACTGGGGCAGAGGCCTTCCCAGTACGCTTCGTTGAAGGTTATGGATCTGGTTGAGAGCGAGGCTAAAGCTGGAAAGATGATTTTTACGCTGAATGTTCCTCGTTCGAAGCAACGCGGCCAACTCCACAGGGACCAGTTCAAAGTTCGAGTTCTGAACGAGGAACTGGGCGCACTGCTTGCCAAACACGCAGCCCAAGTCAGGCAACAGTTTTCCAACTTACTGGTGTCGCCTGACGAAGCACCACTGTTTCCAAGCCAAATGTTTGGGGATCAACCAAAAGGGTTTGAATATCACCTGACTAGCGAAGCGTTCACCAGGCGCCTAAAGAGCGCTGTTAATACCTTAGCCATCATTTCGACTCGCACGGAAAGCGAAATGAACATTACCACGTATCGCCTTAGAAGGACGGTCGGCACACGTGCTGCCATTGAGGGATTAAAAGCATATGTGATCGCTGAAATGCTCGACCATAGCGATACGAAGAACGTAAGCGCGTACGTTCAAGCGGATCCAACAATGGTAGAGCGCATTGATCGTGCGCTGGCATTCCAGTTGGCCCCATTGGCGCAAGCGTTTGCCGGCGTGCTACGCCGGCGTGAAGAACCGTTACCAGAGGATAGCCATCTGCCGGAGATTTGGTCTCCACAATTTAGCCAGCAAGGCGAAGGCATCGGAAAATGCGGCGAACTTGGATTTTGCAAAGCCTTTGCGCCGATAGCCTGTTACACGTGCAAAAGCTTTCGCCCATGGATTGATGGTCCGCATGACGCGATTCTCGATTACCTGCTCAGTGAACGAGAGCGGCTAGTTTCGTCGGCGGATCTGCGCATCGCTTCGATTTGCGATCGTACGATCTTGGCTGTTTCTGAAGTCATTCAGAAATGCCGGTCTCAAAGGGAGATTGGATAATGAGTCATACAGTCATATTC
>NZ_JBFRDW010000373.1:0-5870 GCF_052113985.1 Pseudoduganella sp. RAF53_2
GAGCAAGCAGGAGCAGGAAACCATCAAGCTGTTGGTCAGCGAAATCGCCGGCTGCGATTACTGCGTCGCCGCGCACACCATGCTGGGCAAAATGACGGGCCTGAGCCGCGACGCCATGAAGCAGATCCGCAAATTCGAACCGACCGGCGATGCCAAGCGTGATGCACTGGTGCGTTTCGTGCGCCTGCTGCAGCAGACCAGCGGCACCATCCTGCAATCCGAATTCGACGCCATCAAGGCGGCCGGCTACACGGACCAGCAAATCGTGGAAATCAGCCTGGCGATCGCAGTGACCACCTTCACCAATGTGTTCAACCGTATCAACGACACCACCGTCGATTTCCCGGCGGCCGACTAAGGGGAACGAACATGCATGCACTGATCAAGGCACTGTCACGCTCCAAACTGATGTCGCCGGACCTGGACTTGCACGTCCTGCGCGCGGCGATGGTCATCACGTTTTTCTTTTTCGGCTACCAGAAATGGTGGGAATACGAAGCCCAGGTGCTGATCCCCTACATCAGCAACGGCCCGCTCATTTCATGGATGTATCCCGTGTTCGGCGTGCGCGGCGCGAGCTGGTTTCTCGGTGCCGCTGAGTGGACCTTCGGCCTGCTCATTTTCGCGGGCTTCTGGAACCGCAAGATTGGCATGCTGGGTGCGCTGGGCTCCGTGATCACCTTCGTGATGACCGTGACCATCATCCCCTTCATTCCGGGCGGATGGGAAGCATCGGCGGGCGGCTTCCCTGCCATGGTCGGCCCGGTGGCCTTCCTGATGAAGGATGTGGTGCTGCTGGCCGCTTCGGTTTATCTGCTCAAGCAGGACGTGTTACATTCGTCGCTTCACAGATAAAAGGAGTTCCGATGACCAAGCACGCCCTGTCCTTTGCCGTCTTGATGGCCTTTGCCGGCGCCGCCTCTGCCGAGGTAACGCTGATCCAGGCCGGAACCCTGCTCGATAAACCCGGACAAGCGCCGCGCGGCGCCTCCACGGTGGTGGTCGACAATGGCAAAGTGCAGGCCGTGCTGGATGGCTTCGTCGGCGCAGACAAATATCCCGGCGCAAAAATCGTCGACCTGCGCCAGCGCTTCGTGCTGCCAGGCCTGATCGACAGCCACGTGCACCTGATCTCGGACCGCGCCGGGGCCGAAGGCGCGCTGGCCAATGTGACGACCAGCGCCGCCTCCTGGGCTTACGAGGCGCAGCTGAATGCCGGTAAAACCCTGAGCGCGGGCTTCACCACCGTGCGCAATCTGGGCGACAGCGACCAGGGCATCACCCTTGCCCTGCGCGATGCGATCGCCAAGGGCTGGGTCAAAGGTCCGCGCATCATCGATGCAGGCACCCCAATCTCCACCACGTCCGGCCACATGGACGGCCGCCTGGGCTACGCGGACTGGGTGCAGGAAGCCATCCACACCGACAATGTATGCGACAGCGCCGAAAGCTGCCGCCACGCGGTGCGCCTGCAAATCGGCCGCGGTGTGGACGTGATCAAGATCGCCACCACCGGCGGCGTGAACAGCCAGGTTGGCGCAGGCGTCGGCAAGCAGATGTTCGACGACGAAGCCAAAGCCCTGATCGAAACCGCCCACTTGTATGGCAAGAAGGTCGCCGTGCACGCCCACGGCAAGGATGGCGTGGATCTCGCACTGACCTACGGGGCGGACTCCATCGAACACGGCACCCTGCTCGATGAAGGCAGCGTCAAGCTGTTCCTGAAATCCGGCGCCTACTATGTGCCGACCATGTCCACCATCAATGGCTATAAGGAGCGCCTGGCCGCCAATCCCAATGCCTACTCGCCGGAAGTGCTGGAAAAGATCAAATGGCGCATCGGCATCACCGGCAAGGCTTTCCGTCTCGCGCATGAGCGTGGCGTAAAGATTGCGTTCGGCACGGATGCCGGCGTATCCAAGCATGGCCGCAATGCCGACGAGTTCGAACTGATGGTGGAATTCGGCATGACGCCGATGGAAGCCATCAAAGCGGCTACGGTGAACGCAGCCGATCTGCTGGGCGTAAGCAAGGACGCCGGCTCGCTGGAGCCGGGCAAGAATGCGGACATCATCGCTGTCAGCGGCGATCCGCTGAAGGATGTGCGCGTGCTCAAACAAGTGCCGTTCGTGATGGCGAACGGCAAAGTGTTCAAGCAGGATCTGTAATTATTTATCCGTCGGGATCAATGCGGGCTTGCCCGCATCCTTCAGCAGGACCACCACAAATTTAGCTGGCTTGGTCTTGCTGGCGTTGCGGCCGACGGTGTGCACATCGTTCGGGCCTTCGTAGAAAGTCTCGCCGGCCTTCAGCGTAACTTCCTTGCCGCCTTTGACGCCCATCACGATCGAACCTTCAATCACGTACACGAATGCGTGTGCATCGTGGCGGTGAATCGGGTCGGCGCCGCCAGGCGGGTACTCCACCTGCAGCATCAGGGCTTCCTTGCCGGGATAGTCGGGCAGCGCCTTGGTGAACAGGGCTTTCACCGCCGGTCCCGGCGCTTCCGCCAGCGCTACCGGACTGGCGATTGCACCAGCCAGCAGGCAGGCCGCGGCCAGCATGAGTTTTGGATTGCGCATTGTCGTTCTCCTTATTGAATATTCCCAATATTAGGAATGAAAGCGCGAGCTTGGCGGACAAATATCCCGGAAATCATGCCAGTCTGGTGTTCGCTGGCGTACGGAGCCGCCACGCCAAGTCCCGTATGGTATGGCCTTGTTTACGACAAATGAGGACAGTACCATGACTCCCTTCACCAACGAAGAACTGCAAGACCTGCGCGACAAGGTCAAGGACGTGAAGTTCGGCATGCTGACCACGGCCGACGATATGCGCGCGCTGACCAGCCGCCCACTGACTCTGCAGCAGCTCGACGACGAAGGCCGCATGTGGTTTTTCGTCTCCAATCAGGAGCAATTCACGCGTGAGCTGCTCAACAATCCGCTGGCCAACCTCAGCTTCGCCGATGTGGACGATATGCTGTTCGTGTCGATTGCCGGCTATGTAGAAATCGTGGACGACCGCGCCAAGGCTGAAGAGCTATGGAACGTCGAGGCCAAGACCTGGTTCCCGAACGGCGTCGACGATCCGCACCTGGCCATGCTGAAGTTCAGCATCGACACGGCCGAATATTGGGATACCGGCAGCAGCAAGATGGTCACGCTGTTTGCCATGGCGCGCGCCGCACTGACGGGCCATCCGCCGAAGAACGTCGGCGAGCATCGCCGTATCGGCTCATGACAGCAGCTGCGCGATAAGGTCCTCCAGTAGCCGCAGTTGTTCCTGCAGTTCGCTCAGCAGCGGCGACGCGCCGCCATGGAATTCGGTGTTGTGCAGCAGGTGGTTGCGGAACTTCGACATGCCGCGCGCTTGTCTGAGCAAGGCCAGCGCCGGCTCGCACTGCGCAGGCGGCTGCTGCTTCAGACGCGCCTTGATGCGGTCGAGGCGCTTGCCGAAGGTAAGCTTGCGCGTGTCGTCAGCGCCGACGATGGCGGCGCAGAGCCTGAACACATGCGCTTCCAGCTTGGCGAACTCGTAGATGAAGCTGCCGAGGGCGAACTTCCATTGGTCCTCCGGCGTGAACATGGTGCTAATCCCAGTTCGGGTCTGACGATCCGAGCGCGCTGGCGGGCCGCGACCAGCGCATGCGCGCCTCGCCCACCGTAAGCGGCGTATACGGTCTGCGTGCGGGTCCCCAACCGGTTTGTTCGATCTCCGGCGCAATGTCGGACTCGCCCAGCGGCTGCCACGCAGCGCGCTCGGGCGGACGCGGCGCTTCCGTCAGCAAGCGCGCCGTGCGCGCCAGCGACAATCGCCAACGGGTGGCACACTGCTGCGTGAGCCGCGCATAAATGCCGCGAATCACGGCCGCCGCAATCAGATAGCCCGTCGCGTGATCCAGCGCCTGGACTGGTAGCGGAACCGGCTTGGCCGCGTTCTGCGCCTGCATGCCCGCATCCGCGATACCGGCGCTCATTTGCACCAGGCTGTCGAAGCCACGGCGCCCGCGCCACGGGCCACTCCATCCATAAGCATTCAGTGAAACGTCGATCAGATTCGGATTCAGTGCTACGCGTGCTTCCGCACCGTAGCCCAAGCCATCGAGCGCGCCATCGCGGTAGCCGTGCACAAGAACGTCGGCTTGCGCCAGCAACCGTTCAAACACGGTGCGATCGCCGGCTTCACGCAGGTCAAGACGTGCGCAGCGTTTGCCAAGCGTGACTTCAGGGATGAGGATGCCTTCGTCCCAACCCGGCGGATCGATGCGCAGCACTTCAGCACCGAAACCGGCGAGAAAGCGCGTCGCGACGGGACCTGCCAGCACGCGCGTGAGATCGAGCACGCGGATGCCTTTCAGCGGACGCGCGGCGTCCGGTCGCCATGTCCACGCATCGCACGGCCGGCTTTCGCGCAGCATCAGCGGCGCATCAGTCAGTGCGATGCTTTGCGGATGCGCGCGCCACTCGTCCAGCGAGCGCATGGCCGCAGCGCAGCCGCCATGCGCCACAATGGCAGCCTCCAGTTCGTCGGCTTGCCAGCGTGCGACACCTTGCGCGACGGCCTCCCGCTCGGCCGCGCACCGCAGTACCGCCAATGCTGCCGCGCGGTGATGCGGTGCATTCGTATGCAGGCGAATCCAGCGATCCGCCGCGCGGTAATCGCCCGCAACCGCATCCCATGCCGGCGGCAGTTCCCATCCCTGCGGCTGGATCGTGAAGCCAAACCATAGCGATGCCAGACGACGCGATACGGTGACGTTGCCACTAACGCCCGGCAGCGATGCAAGCGCCAGCCCGGCCGCACCGATCGATGCGACGGCGAGGTCCGAGGTAGCGAAGACGGAGGGAAGGATGTCATCGCCGCTGAACGTGCAGCGTTCCAGCAAAGCAGCGTCGCCATCCAGCGCTTGCCAGATGGCGGCCAACAGGTGATGCGAAATCTCGTGCATGGAATGGTCCTTGTGACGACTTCAAGCCGGACCATTCTCGCACAGACTGCGTCAGAACACAGGCTTGCGCAGCCGGATGAAGCTCAGCAGGATCAGTCCCATCACCACCATCAACAGCGCCGATGGTTCAGGCACAGCATTCACCTGGGCGAACGCCGCATCCACGGCCAGGCCATCCGCCGCGCCAGGCTGCAGCGCGATGGTGACGATGTTCGCCGCCGTTCCAAGGTAATTGAAGCCGCTGTCCAGCAGGGCCACGCCGAGCGTGGTGCCATCACCGAAAGGCGCATCGACGCTGAACTGCACATCGAAGGTGAACAGCCCGCCGAAGTTGGCGCCAGCGGCAAACTCGTTCCAGCCGGTGCTGTTGCCAATCACGATGCCGCTGGCGGGCGTACCGGTGACATCGCCGAATACCGCATCCGCACCAGTGAGATCACCGGACAAGTTCGACAGCCTTGCTTCAGCAGGTGTCGCGCTGCCCAGACCGAGGAAGAGAAAATCCAGGTAGCCACTCATACCCGACAGGGCCGAAGTATTCACCGTCACCTGATAAAGCGGTCCCGCCATTGCAGGCACCGCGCCGCCGACTATCGCCAGCAGCAGAAGTACACGTAGCATCAAACTTTTCATGAGTTGTCCTTAGAAAGAGCCAGCGAGCAGCTTGGGCGCGTAGCCGACACTGACGCGGCCCGGATTCGCAAACACAGTCGTGACGGTCACCGTTTCACCCGGCGCCAACGAGGCCTTCGGCACCGACAGCATCGGCGCGCCACCCTGCATACCGGTGCGGTTATCGAGCGTGACGCCGCTGGTCAGGTAATCGGCGCGGAACTGCAGGTTGCCGCTGATGACCGCGTTCGACATATTGGTGAAGGTGACCGTGCCGCTCATCTTCTGCGTGGCGCGGTCCAGCGTC
>NZ_JBFRDW010000374.1:0-5862 GCF_052113985.1 Pseudoduganella sp. RAF53_2
TCGTTGGTATAGCCTTCGAAGGAATAGCCGATCTGCACGCCGAACTGGTGTCCCTCGTCGTTGGTATAGCCTTCGAAGGAATAGCCGATCTGCACGCCGAACTGGTGTCCCTCGCCGAAATACTCCTCGATTTTCTCGTGCAGGTAGCTGACGTTGACCATGATGTCCGTCACACCGTACTTGGCCAGATGCTCCACCAGATAAGCCATCACCGGCTTGCCGAGGATGGGAATCATCGGTTTTGGCAATTCATAAGTCAAAGGGCGTACCCGCGTTCCTTTGCCGGCCGCCAGAATCATCGCTTTCATAATCGTTCCTTTCGGCTATTTGGATGAGGACTGCCAGCGCCAGGCATCCTGGCACATGCGCGCCACATCGTATTGAGCCTTCCAGCCAAGCTCACGCTCGGCGAGGCCAGTATCTGCATAACATTCGGCGATGTCTCCGGGTCGCCTTGCGACAATCTTGTAGGGGACCGGCTTGCCGCTGGCCGTTTCGAAGGCGCGCACCATCTCCAGCACACTGCTGCCGCGCCCTGTTCCCAGGTTGTAGGTATGTAAGCCTGGCGTGGCCGCCAGTTTGTCCAGTGCTTTGACGTGGCCCACCGCCAGATCGACCACGTGGATGTAATCGCGCACGCCGGTGCCGTCCGGCGTCGGCCAGTCGCTGCCGAATACGTTCAGATGATCGCGCCGCCCTTCCGCCACCTGGGCGATATAAGGCAGCAGATTGTTCGGGATGCCGCTCGGCGCTTCGCCAATCAGGCCGCTGGCATGCGCTCCGATCGGATTGAAGTAGCGCAGCAGCGCAATGCGCCAGCTGGCGTCGGCCTGCGCGGTATCGCGCAGGATTTCTTCGATCATCAGCTTGCTGTGGCCATAAGGATTGGTGGCCTGCAGCGGGAAGTCTTCCGTGATCGGCACGCGCGCCGGATCGCCGTACACCGTGGCGGAAGAGCTGAACACCAGCGTCTTCACGCCTGCCGCCGCCATGGTTTCGAACAGCACCACGCTGCCGCCGACATTGTTGTCGTAGTAGCGCAAGGGCTGCTCGGTCGATTCACCCACTGCCTTCAGGCCCGCGAAGTGCACCACCGCGTCGAACTTGTGCACGCTGAACAGTGCCTCCATCGCCTGGCGATTGCGGATATCCGCTTGCTGGAAGGAGAATTCGCGGCCGGTGATGCGGGCCACTCGATGGCGCACCGAGATGTCGGCATTGGTCAGGTTATCGACCACCACCACGTCATGGCCGGCCTGCATCAGCTCAACGACCGTGTGAGAGCCGATATAACCCATGCCGCCAGTAACGAGGATGTTCATTCCGCTTCCTTATTGCTCAATTGGCGCAGCGCACTGGGACGCGGGGCCGTATCCGAATACAGGCGCTCGTACGCTGCCAGCAGCTTGGGCGCTTCGTACTTCCATTCCAGCTCGTTGACCACGCGGTTGCGGCCGTACTCGCCCATGCGCGCGCGGCGCTCGGGATCGTCCAGCAGCTCGGCGATCTTTTTCGCCATGTCCACCGGATCGTTCTTTTTCGCATACAGCGAGGCATCCTGGGCCGACACACGGCCTTCCACCAGATCGAATTGCACGATGGGCTTGGCCAGCGCCATGTACTCCATGATCTTGTTCATGGTGGATTTGTCGTTCATGTCGTTGGCCACGTCCGGATTCACGCAGACATCGGCCGTGTTCAGCATTTCCAGCAGCTGCTGGTCGGGCACGCGGCCAGTGAAGGTGACGTAGTCCGCCACGCCCAGTTCCTGCGCCAGCGCCTGCATCTGCTCCAGCGACGTACCGCCGCCGACCAGACCGAATTGCACATCGGTGCGGCCCATGTCGTGCACCATGTGGCGTACGGATGCCAGCAGCAGGTCGATGCCCTCCTGCGCGCCCATCACGCCGACATAGCCGACCAGGTATTTGCGGCCCTTCTTCAGCGCCTCCACCGGCGGCAGCACGCGCAGGCGGTCCAGCTTGGGTCCGGAGCGCACCACGTAGACCTTGTCCGGGTCCATGCCGCCGCGTTCGATGGCGATCTTCTTGTACGAATCGTTGGTGGCGATCGACACGTCGGCCGTGTTGAACGACCAGCGCTCGAACAGCACCATCAGCTTGTAGAAGAAATCGCGCCGCCCGAATTTGGCTTCATACAGTTCCGGATTGATGTCGTGGTGATCGAACAGGAACCTCTTGCCCATGGTGAGCTTGAAGAAGCCGCCGATCAGGAACAGCAGGTCGGGTGGATTGCAGGCATGGATGATGTCGAAACCGCGCTGGAACAGCACCTTCAGCGCCAGGCGGAAGGTGTGGAACAGCGCCAGTGAATACTCGATCGCATAGCCCTTGGCGCCCTCCGCTTCAAGCGGCAGCTTGTAGCGGTAGATATGGATGCCTTCCAGTTCTTCGTAGCGCTTCTCGTAGCCCTTCCCAGTCGGACAAATGATGGACACCTCGTAACCGTGCGCCCGCAGCGTGGTCGCCTCCTGCCACACGCGCCGGTCGAACGGCGACGGCAGGTTCTCGACCAGGATCAGGACACGCTTACCAGCAGATGCCATCGTAAGCCCCTCCGCTATGTTCCTTGCTGATGCGGACCAGGTCCACCAGGTTCTGGCCTGGTTTCAGCATATTCGGCACATCCTTGAATTCGGCAGCGCCGTTTCCAATCACGATGGTGTCGGCGAAATCAAGCACGCCCGCCATCGAGGTCATCATCAGCTTGGAGATGTGGGGAATCATGTTCAGGATGTAGTCCTGGTTGGCGCCGGTCAGCGCGGCCAGGTTCACATTGCGGTCGTACAGGCGCAGCTCATAGCCTTTGCCGATCAGTTGCTCGATCACGTCGACCAGCGGCGACTCGCGCAAGTCGTCGGTGCCGGCCTTGAAGGAGAAGCCCAGAATGCCGACCTTCTTGCTGCCCTTGTCCATCACCATCTTCAGGCCCTTCTCGACCTGCTTGGTGTTGGACGGCAGGATGGAATTCAGCAGCGGCAGTTCCAGGTCCAGCGCGCGAGCCTTGTAGGTCAGCGCGCGCACGTCCTTCGGCAGGCAGGAGCCGCCGAACGCGAAGCCCGGCTTCATGTAGTAGGAGGAAAGATTCAGCTTGGTGTCTTGGCAGAAGATCTCCATCACTTCATGGCCGTCGATGCCGACCGCCTTGCAGATATTGCCGATCTCGTTGGCGAAAGCCACCTTCAGCGCGTGCCAGGTGTTGTCGGTGTACTTGACCATTTCAGCCGTTTCCACGCTGGTGCGGACCACCGGCGCATCCATTTTTTCGTACAGCTTGAGCAGCATTTCGCCGGCGCGTTCATCGGTCTCGCCGATCACGGTCTTGGGCGGATGGTGATAGTCATGCACCGCCGTGCCTTCGCGCAGGAATTCCGGGTTGTTGCAGACGCCGAAGTCCTCGCCCGCTTTTTTACCGGACGATTCTTCCAGCGCCGGAATCACTACCGAACGCATGGAGCCTGGCAGCATGGTGCTGCGCGCGACCACGACGTGGAAGCCCTTCTTGTCCTTGATCGCGGCGCCGATTTGCTCGCATACCTTGCGCACTGCGCTCAGGTCGAGATTGCCGTTCAGCTGCGACGGCGTGCCAACGCAGATCAGCGACATATCGGTGTTCATGACGGCATGGCGCACGTCGTCGGTCGCATGCAGGCGGCCGTCCTTCACCGTGGCAGCGATCATCTCGCCGATGTCTTTTTCGATGATGGGCGTCTGGCCCTGGTTGATCAGATCAACCTTGGTGCGGTTGGGATCAACGCCGATCACTTCGTGGCCATCCGTTGCGAGGCAACCTGCCGAAACAGCGCCTACATAGCCCATGCCAAAGATACTGATTTTCAAGATGCTGCTCCTTTGATGTTGGACGGGCTAGTGGCCCGCCGCCAAAACAATCTCGGTCACGATCTCGGTGGTGCCGCGGATTTTGCCGCGCCACACTGCCGTCGTGATGCCAGCTTTTTCGTCGAACTTTCGCGAGATCCAGCCCGCGACAGGAGTCGTGCTGCAATGCAATAATTTCGGACCTTCGCCGAAACTGCATGTCATGTTCAAGCTCCGCGTTCTCGTCGTTGCAAGCACACTGTCAGGTGTCGTCTCGACCTGGCATTTCTCCCCGAAATGCCAGTGCAAAGCCACCTCATGCTCGCCAATGCATTCTAAGATATCTTTGACAACTACCCCGTTCCGATTGGAATCGAACGCAATCATGCGGCGGTGCAGCACAGGATCACCCAGACGGCAATATCCGTCTTGTTTTCCTTCGAACAATTGATGTTCCCCATCGACCCGATGGGCGACCAGTTCTGCATGGGCTTTTTTCAGCCACATGAAGTTGCCGCCGATCTCGGATTGGTCCTGCCCATCAACCTGAACCGTGTTGTGTGCCGCAGTGCCGCGGAAGTAGTCGCGCCACGCTTTTTGGGTGTGGTAGGCGTAGGTGCCAGGGTCGATCAGCAACTCTTCGCCACCGGCCGACAAAGTGAAAGACAGCGCATCGGCATGGCCATGCGCGGCAATGGACAGGTAACCCAGCGGCGCGCAATCGGCGACGATGCGCACTTCCTGTGGCGTGCCAAAGGCTCTGCCCAGCAGGTAGTAGCCGCCTTCCGGAAAGGCCATTACCGGCCGTTCCGGTTCCGCCGGCGTCAGCGTGCGCCAGCGCGACTCGCCTTCTGCGCCGAATAGCCAACGGTTCTTGTCGTCCAGCGCTCCCGCCTTCGCCTTCAGATCCGCGCGGCTGAACAGAATGGCGCAACTGGCCAGCAGCGAGCGGTAAGGATTCCAGTCCGGTTCGTAGCTGATGCGGACCATCTGCGCATCGTCGGCATCGCCGGTCATCGGCACATTGCCGCCGACGTCCATCAGCGCGGCCACGAATTCGGCCATGCGTTCCAGGCGCTGCAAATAGGCTGGCGAAAAGCTCTCGCCGTTGGCGGCGCCAATGTGCTGGCAGAGCAGCATCATGTCCATTACTTCGTGCTGGTAGTAGATGGCCTGCTCTTTGTTCACGCCATCGGATGCGTTCTGCTTCAGCGCTTCAATTTCCAGCCCGCGCCGCGCAACCGCGTGCCAGCGTTTGCTCTCGGGCCAGCACGGCCACTGCAAGCTGGCGACGTAAAGCCCCATGTACTCGCCAAACAGGTGATTGTTGGCGGACGAGTGGCGCGAGAAGTAGCCGCGGATGAAGTGGCAGTGCTGGTAGATGTTGTCCAGCCAGCGGCGTTGGAAGTCCGGGTGCTTGCCCACTTCGTCGCCCAGCAGTTGCCAGGCGAAAGCCCAGTTCAGCAAGCGCACAGCCAGTTCCAGAGAGCTGGTCCAGTGCACGCCTATCGGATACGGGCATTGTTCGAACCATGACAGCAGCAGCGTGCGCGCACCTTCCGCGTAGCGGCGGTCGCCCGTTGCCCGCCAGGCTGCGGCCAGCGTCACCAGTTCCAGATGGCGGCTCGGCTCCCACAGGTATTTAATGTCGCCTACCACATGCTCACTGCGGTAGTCGATGGCTTTACCCAGCCTCATTGGCGCCACGGTGCCGGTTTTCGGATCGCGGTTCCATTGCGGCGGGAAGCCGAGCTGGCGCCCGCGCATGGCAAATACATTCCAGCGGCCTGCCAGCACTTCGTCCGCTGCGCTGACCAGCGCAGCGCGGTCCGCCAATTCGGGCCTTGCGACGAAGGCAGCGCCCAGCCGCACCAGCGCAGGCGCCGGTGGATCGAGCGCGAGGCCGACGCCGAATTTACTGGCCTTCTTCTGCACCAGCTGCCGCACGCGCCGCAAGGAACAGGGCATGGCCGATCATCTGAACTTGCTGGGCTGGGTCAATGGCGAACGCAAGGAACAGCAG
>NZ_JBFRDW010000375.1:0-5842 GCF_052113985.1 Pseudoduganella sp. RAF53_2
CTGCTGGATACGGTCATCTCGTCGCGCTACTTCGCCATCGCCCTGACGCAGCCGAAACCGTCCTACTTCCACGGCATGCTCGATTCCGGAAAAATCGACGAGCGCACGACCTTCTACCTCGCCGTGCAGGCAGATATGCCCGCTGTGGAAGTGGTGGATGTGGTGCCGCTGCGCTTCAAGATAGGTGCGCCGGATGACGTCGAGAAGTTTGTGCTGTCCGCCATGCCCGGTGTGCGCATCGCGCATGCACCGCAGGTCCCGGCCGCTGTGCCGGTGCGCCCCGATTGCTGCTACTTTGTGTTGGACGGCAAAGGCGCCATGTACGAACGCATGCTACAAGCCCAGTCGATCTCGATCTATGCGCCGTCCGGTATGCGCGACCTGCGCCTGGAACTCATTGCAGTCAATTCCTGATCCAAGGTGAACATGAATACGATCGCCCCTCCCTCCCTCGTCGCCAGTGCAGCGGCCGCACCGGTATCGGACGCGCACGCCACGCTGCTGGACCTGATGTATGACGGTTTCTATGCGCTGTTCATGCTGAAGAACGGCAGCGGCCCGCAGGACAACGCCGAGTTCCAGCCACGCATGACGCGCTTCCTCGACGACTTTGGCCGCAACGCCCGCAAGAGAGGCGCTTCAGCGGACGATATCGATGCCGCCAAATATGCCTTCAGTGCGGCGGTGGACGAGATTATCCTGCGCTCCTCCTACCCGATCCGTGACAGCTGGGAGCTGAAGCCGCTGCAACTGGCACTGTTCGGCGACCAGCTGGCCGGCGAAAATTTCTTCAATCGCCTGGAACAGCTGCGTGCGCACGGTGCCGAACATCTGGAAGCGATGGAGGTATTCCATATGTGCCTGCTGCTGGGATTCCAGGGCCGCTATATTCTGGAGGGTTCGGAGAAGCTGGGCTACCTGACCGCGCGCCTCGGCGACGAGATCRCCCACCTGAAAGGCAAACGTCCCGGCTTCGCGCCGCATGCGGAGCGTCCCGACAATGTGATCCATAAGCTGCGCAGCAACACGCCCCTGTGGACCATGACGGCTGTCTTCGCGCTGGTGTGCATCGTGGGCTACATCGGGCTGCGCACTTCACTGACCCGCCACACCGAACAGCAGGTGCAAGCCTACAACGACGTTGTGCGCATGGCGCCCCGCCAGGCCAACATCACCATCACATTGCCGTGATGGACCGCTTGTTCGGCACAGGCCTCAGCCAGCAGGGTCGCCTGCTGACGCTCGCCAGCGCGCAGGCTTCAGACCTGCCGGAGTCGCTGATGGTCCAACGCTGGCAGGGCCGCGAGGGCGTCAATGAGCTGTTCCGCTTTGATGTCGATGCGCTCAGCACATCGGCCGATGTCACCCTCGGCCAGTTCATCGGCAGGGAGCTGACCGTGCGTCTGCTGCAGCCGGACGGCAGCCGCCGTGCGTGGCACGGCCTGTGCACGGATGCGCGCTGGCTGGGCGCCGATGGCGGCGTGGCGCGCTACCGCCTGCGGCTGGAACCGGCCCTCGCGCTGCTGCGCCTGCGCCGCGACAACTGGATCTTCCATGAGCAATCCGTGCGCGACATCGTGCAGGAGCTGCTGGCCGATTATCCGCAGGTACGCCTGCAATTCGACGTGACGCAGGAACTGGCGCCGCGCGCCATCTGTACGCAGTACCGCGAGAGCGACTACGAATTCCTGTGCCGCATCCTGGCGTCCGAAGGCCTGAGCTGGCGGTTTGAACACGACCAGTCCGATGATGAGGCGCCGGATGGGCAATCCCGCCACCGCGTCGTGATCTTCGACAGCCGCGCCGCCCGCCCGGCGTCCGGCGCACTGCGCTTCCATGGCGTGCGCGCAACGGGGCCGGATGACGCGATCGACCAGTTTGCAGCGCGCCGAGCAATATCGGCGAACGCCGTCAGCATCGCCGGCTGGGAGCCCGCGCAAGTCGCCGCTCCCGCCGCCGAACGGTCCAGCAGCCTTGATGCAGGCGAGCTGCCGGCAATCTCCGTGTACGACGGTAGCGCAGAACGTCACTACACTGCAAGTGGTGCGGCCGATGCCCACAGCCTGCTGATGCTGCAAGCGCTGGAGCTGCACAACAAGATGTTTGCAGGTGAAGGCTCGGTGCGCCGCCTGACTGCGGGCCACACGTTTTCACTGACCGGCCATGAGCAGCTTGAGGCAAGCGAATTCACAACGCTTTGGATTGAACACGATGCGCGCAACAACTTCTCGCCGGCCTTGAAGAGCACGGGCGGCGTGGAGCCGGGCACGTACCGCAACCGCTTCGGCTGCGCGCGCGCTGCGGTGCCGCTGCTGCCTGCTGCGACGGCACTACGCATCCGTGGCGCCACGCTTGGTCCGCAAACCGCGCTGGTGGTTGGCCTGCCGGGCGCCGTCAGCACCACGCAACGCGACCACCAGGTGCGCGTGCGCTTCCCATGGCAGCGTGACGAAGTGCCGGACGAGCGCTGCGGCACCTGGGTGCGCGTCGCCGAGGCATTGTCAGGTCCCAACTGGGGCACCCAGTTCACGCCGCGCATCGGCACCGAAGTGCTGGTGGATTTCATTGAAGGCGATATCGACCGGCCGGTGATCGTTGCGCAGCTTTATACGGGTAGCGATGAACCACCCTTTTCCGCGGGTGTCGATTCCACGGCGAATCACGCGGGCGTGATCTCAGGCATCCACAGCCGCAATTTCGACGGCAGCGGCTATAACCAGTGGATACTGGACGATACGCCCGGTCAGTTGCGCATGCGCCTGGCCAGTAGTACGGCCGCCAGCCAGTTAAATATGGGCTACCTGGTGCAGCAATCGCACGCGTCGGCGACGCGCGGCGCGCATCGAGGTACCGGTTTCGAACTGCGCAGCGACGCCTGGACGGTGCTGCGCTCAGGCGAAGGCTTGCTGATGACGACCAGCATGCGCCGCGCACAGGGTCCTGGCGTCCAGTCCACGCAGCTGGAAGCGGCAGATGCGCTGGAACGCCTCAAGGCTGGCAAGAAGCTGGCGGACGACCTGGCGGCTACCGCAAAACAACAGAACGCCCTGTACAGCGCCGGCGCGCTGACCGAGCATGAACAGCTGATCAAGCAGATCGATCCGCAGCAGGACGGCAAATACAGCGGATCACTAAACGGTCAGTCTGCCTTGCGCGCTGCGGACGGCTCGCGTGAGACAGCGCAAGGCCGGCCCGTAGAGCGCTTCGCCTCCGCCATCATTGCAGCCGACAGTGTGGACAGCATCAACCTCGCCACGCCCGCATCGACGCTGCTCTACGCAGGCGAACAGCTGCATTGGACTGCCGGCTCCGACCTGCACCTGGCCGCGCAGCACACTTACTCCGCCGTCTCCGCCAACGCCACCGCCCTGTTCGCCCGCGAAGGGGGCATCAAAGCCATTGCCGGCAGCGGTGCCGTTTCGCTGCAAGCGCACACCGGCGAACTGGAAATCCTGGCGGACCAGGAAGTAGTGGTCGTTTCGGTCGACGACAGCATCGAGATCAAGGCCAACAGGAAAGTGGTGCTGCACGCCGGGGAATCCTCAGTCGTACTCGAAGGCGGCAATATCACCTTCAGCTGCCCGGGCAACTTCACTGTGAAGTCCGGCCAGCACGCCTTCCTCGGCGGAGCCTCACAAGCTGCGGCGCTCCCCGAGCTGCCAGGCTCGCTCGCCACCATGAATAGTTTCATCGCCCAGGACTAACGCGACGCAGACGCCGATCCGATCGCCGGTATGAAGTACCAAATCACATTTGAAGGCGGCCCGGTCGTCTCGGGTCAACCCGACGACAAGGGCTTCGCGCGCCTCGACGCATAAGCTAAAGGCCGCTTTATCCAATCGGCTTATCGGGATGCGGACATCGCGTGCGTATAGGCACCAGCCGGCACTCCTTGCATGCTGCTGCAGTTTCCGTCGGCAGCTTTCAGGGGCTGGGCGCAAGGCTTGTCGCGGTCGAGGGACCAGAAGTGCAGACCGGCCATGCGCTGCGCCCGCACGCCCGCTGCAACCGTGCGTGCATCATCCAGGGTGAAGACGTTTTCCACTACGTCGTTCATGCCGATCATGGGCGTCAGCTCGATCTGCGCATACGGCAGCTTGTACTGTTTGTGCACATTGCGCGCGGCCTGCAGCGCGGAGGCGCCCATGTCGCAGCGCTTGTCGCGCACCACGCAGACCTTGGGATCATTGGCGCCGTAGTCCATCACCATCAGGTTCAGCACGAAGTCCTGCAAGCCGATGCGGCGCGCAGCTGCCAATACGGCTTCGCCGGTGGCATTCAGGCTGTTGCGGCTGCCGTCCGACGCGGCAAAGGTGGCGATAGTAAAGCTGAAACGCAGATTCGGTGCGTTGCGCTGGGCATTGCGGGCGCGCTGCACGATCGAATCGATCTGCTCCTGTGTCTGCTCGGCCTCGATATCGAAGTCGACGCCCACGAAACGCGGAGACGCATAGCGCGCCAGGAAGCGCGCCATGCCTTCATCCGTGGCGCAGGTGAACACGCCACCCTGCCCTCCCGTGGAGATGATGAAGTCGACACCAGCGCGTTCTGCGGCAGCAATGTTTGCGTCGGCAATCTGCTCGCCTGGCACGCCCATCCACTTTTCGTCGCCGCACTCGCCTGTCGCAAAGGCCCAGGTCAGTGCAGACAGCTTGCTGCCATCGGGCGCCATGCTGACGGCGCGGCCCGCCCCGCCCATCAGGCCGAGGAATTGATAAGGGCTGTGGACCACACGCGGCTCGGCCGCCGCCGCGCCGCACAGCAGCGCCAGCAAATACGCGAGTTTTTTCATTGATTCACTTGCGCCAGCACCTTGGCCTTGTCCAGGCCATTGGCGGCAGGTGCGCTCCACCAGTAGTTGACCATGGCGTTCAGCAGGCCGATGGACTCGACGTGATGCCACCACAGCGAAGGAATGTACAGGGCGTCGCCCGGTTCCAGTTCGGCCACTTGTGCGGCAGCCAGCGCGTCATGAAAGCGCGGGAAGCGCGTGAAGTCCGGCGAACGGAAAGCGACAAGACTGATCGGCGTCGGCGTTGGCGCGAAGTCGAGCGGCCCCAGATACAGATTGCGCACCTGCTCCGGTGGAAGCAACGTGAATCGCCGGCGTCCACTGACCACGCAAGCCAGATTATGCGACTCATCGAAGTGCGCGGGCGTGATCACTTCATTGCCAAGCCAGAGCCGTGGCCGCACCTCAGGATCGAGGAAAGGCGCTGGATTCTGCGCCGCAAAGCCGGGCAGGCATTCGTCCAGCAAAGCGCTCTGCATTGCCACCGCAGGCGCAATCGGGAACTGCGAATAGCGCACGATCTGCTCGATCACCGCAGTCACCGTGCGTTTGGCGCGGACGAAGTTAAAGCCCTTCATGTCCGCAGAATAAAAAAGCCGCCCCTGTACTTCAGGCGGCATAAGCACCGTATCGCAGGCGCCACCACAATCAAATCGCATCAGGTAGCGGCACAGGTCTTCGGGGGATTGCAAGGACTGCTGCACCGAAGGCCAGTGCCGTACCAGGCCGCGCAGCACCACGGGACGTTGCGCCGCCGTCGCCGCCGCAAAAGCTGCGGCGTCGGCGTGCTCGATCTCAGGTGTGCGGGCCAGCTGCGAGAACATCAATACTTGAAACGTACGCCAGCGTAATACTGCACACCGTTCACGTAGAAGCGAGCCGGCTGGTCCTTGTTGTAGACATAGTTCTTCAGAATCGGGTTGTTCAGATTCTGGCCACTGAAGGTTAGCACCACGTTCTTGCTGATGGTGTAGTTCAGCGATGCCGACAGGGTGCCAACTGCATCCTGGTACAGCGGCGTGCCGCGGTCCTGTGCAGCAAGGTAGGACG
>NZ_JBFRDW010000376.1:0-5823 GCF_052113985.1 Pseudoduganella sp. RAF53_2
GTGCCCGCGGGCCAACGCATGCTCGGAAAGGGCGCGGCCAAAGCCGCTGCTGACGCCGGTGATCAGCAAGAGGTTATTGCTTGTCATATGTGCTTCCCAAAGTTGAAGGAGATTGCATGGTATTCTTCGGCAACTCATTCATTAAGCCATATTCGGCTACTTTTCTTGCCTAAAACTATGTCCATGGCTGTAAATCAGGCACAGCGCCGGATGGTCAAGCTGCTGCATACACTGGCGCCTGTCGAGGGCTACAACCTGACTGCGCTGCCCAGCGTGCGGATATTGCGCTCCGACCGGGCGTTGACGCGCACGCCGGTACTCTACGATCCAGGTATCGTGATCGTTTGCCAGGGCTGCAAGCGCGGCTACTTCGGTGACAAGCTGTATGTGTACGATGCGCAGCATTACCTGGCCGTGTCCGTTCCCGTGCCGTTCGACATGGAGACCGAGGCGACACCGGTGCAGCCCTTACTTGCGCTGTATCTGCACCTCGACTTCGGCATCGCGGCGGACCTCATGCTGCAAATCGACCGCCAGGCCGTGGATGAACCGGTCCAGGCGCCGCAAAGCATGGTGTCGAGTCCAATCGATGCCGATATGAGAGCGTCGGTGCTGCGTTTTCTGGAAACCATGAGCCGGCCGCTGGAGGCCGTCGTACTGGGGCCGGGGATGCTGCGCGAACTGTATTTCCGGGTTCTCACCGGCCCGCAGGGACGCGCAATGCGGGAGGCCCTGGCGCTCAAAGGCCAGTACGGCAGGATTGGCCGCGCGTTGCGCCGCATCCATACCGCTTATGCGGACGCGCTCGACCTGGCGCAGCTGGCGCGGGAGGCGGGCATGAGCGTTCCAGCGTTTCACAGCCATTTCAAGGCAATCACGCAGACGTCGCCGATGCAATACCTGAAGGCGACCAGGCTGCACCAGGCCCGCTTGCTCATGGTACGCCAAGACCTTACCGCTGAAGCCGCGTGCTATGCCGTCGGCTATACAAGCCCCTCGCAGTTTAGTCGAGAGTTTCGCCGGCAATTCGGTTTGACGCCGGCGGCGGAGGCCAAACGCATGAGGGAGAATTTTGCCATTCCGCCAGCGTTCGACGGCGCCGAGTTTGTCTCCTCACACTAAGCGAGTGGAGGAGGCGGTACTGTGTAAAGCTGTGAGTGATTAATGTTGTGACCGGCGTGCTTGGGGCGCGAAGACCCCTGTCGCCGCCCCGATCAGGTAGTGCGCTGGCGATTCAAGCAATCACGATACATAGGATATATGGCATAGCTGCTCAGAGCTTGAAACCATGTAAGCATCACGTCCCGCTTTGCAATCACCAGCACCTGCGTGGGCGCTGACAAGGTCAAACCGTCTGCCGGCGGTGGCTCGAAGAAGTAGCGGTAGGCGTAGCTTCCAATTGTGTCGGCCCGTATCAGGACCTCAAAAGCGTATAGCGAAAACGGTGCCAGAATCAGGCCGTCGTAGGTGATGGCGCGGCCGCCCAGCGCCAGGCTTCTGATTAATACGTTCTACGGCGGTACTGCTGCCGGGTATACGGACTATCCATCATATAAGTTTGCGTAAGTCACCCATCCCGAATTCCTCGAATTCTCGTATTCTAGTCGGCGGAAGCGGGCACCAATACTTCGCGGCTGCCGTTTGTCGCCATGGATGACAGGATGCCGGCCTTTTCCATGTCTTCCACCAGGCGCGCGGCGCGGTTGTAGCCGATGCGGAATTGGCGCTGGACGGAGGAGATGGAAGCGCGTCTGCTGCGAATGACCCAGGCCACCGCTTCATCGTAGAGCGGATCGGCTTCGCCAGAAATCAGGTCTGTTGGCTGATCGGAGGCTGCTTCCTCGGCGGGCGCGCCGGCCAGGATGGCTTCTTCGTAATCGGGTTCGCCGAACTGCTTCAGGTAGTCGACCACCCGGTGTACTTCTTCGTCTGATACAAACGCTCCGTGCACGCGTTGCGGGTAGCCGCTGCCCGGTGGCAGGAACAGCATATCGCCGTGTCCGAGCAAGGTCTCCGCGCCCATCTGGTCGAGCACCGTGCGGGAGTCGATCTTGGACGAAACCTGGAACGCAACGCGGGTAGGGATGTTGGCTTTGATCAGGCCTGTGATGACGTCCACAGAGGGGCGTTGGGTGGCCAGGATCAGGTGGATGCCGGCCGCACGGGCTTTCTGTGCCAGACGTGCAATCAGTTCTTCGATCTTTTTACCGGCCACCATCATCAGATCCGCCAGTTCGTCGATGATCACAACGACCGTTGGAAGGGTGGATAGCGGCTCGGGCGCGTCGGGCGTCAGCGAGAACGGATTCGTCACGTATTTTTCTGCGGCTCTGCCATCGCGGATCTTCTGGTTGAAGCCGGCCAGATTGCGCACGCCCAGCGCGGACATCAGCCGGTAGCGCTTCTCCATCTCTGCGACGCACCAGGTGAGGGCGTTGGCGGCGAGCTTCATATCCGTGACCACGGGCGCCAGCAGGTGAGGGATGCCGTCGTAGACCGACAGCTCCAGCATCTTCGGATCGATCATGATCATTCGCACATCTTCAGGCGTGGCCTTGTACAGCAGGGACACGATCATGGCGTTGATCGCCACCGATTTGCCGGAACCAGTGGTGCCGGCGACCAGCATGTGCGGGGCTTTGGCGAGGTCGGTGACTACCGGGGCGCCGGTGATGTCTTTGCCCATTGCCAGCGTAAGCAAGGAGCGCGAGTTGCGGTATGCGTCCGAGGCCAGGATTTCCGAAAGCTGGATCATCTGGCGGCTGACATTCGGCAGCTCCAGACCCATGCAGGTTTTGCCGGGGATGGTTTCGACCACGCGGACAGAGGTCACGGCGAGTGCGCGCGATAGGTCCTTCATCAGCGCGACGATCTGCGCGCCGCGCACGCCGATGGCTGGTTCGATCTCGTAGCGCGTAATAACCGGTCCGGCGGACGCGCCGAGCACGGCCACCGGCACCTTGAACTCCTTGAGCCGTTGTTCGATCAACTCGCCGGTTGCTGCAAGCTCGGAAGTTGATATGTCGACGGAGACTTCGGTGCACGGAGCCAGCAAGTTGAGGCCAGGAAGCTCGACGTCGCTTTCGGGCGGCGGCGCGTATGCGACCGGTGGGGTGACCGGAACGTGTGGCGGCGCTACGGGCGGGTGCGCTGGCGCAGCGGGGGCTGGCGGAGGTGGTGCTGGCACAGGTACCACTGACACAGGCGGCTCTGACACAGGCGGCGCGCTCGGCGCTGCGGACGCTGGCGTTTGTGGAGGCAGGGGCGGAAGCAGATTCGTAGCCGGGGCCGGAACCGAAACCGGAGCCGAAACCGAAGCCGGAGTTGGAGCCAAAACCGAAGCCGGAGTCGAAACTGAAGCCGAAGCCGAAGCCGAAGCCGAAGCCGGAGCCGGTGGTGGTGGAGCAGGCTTGACCTCGCGCCATTCGACATACTGCGGCTCTGCGTGGATCTCCATTGGCGCGGCGTATGCCAATTGCGCCGGCTCATCGGCGTGCTCGATGATGACCACTTCCTGCAATGGCGACACCGGCGCAGGCGCAGGCGCAGGCGCCGACTCGGGCGCGGGCCGCACAGGCACTGGGATATGCCCCGGTGCAGTGGCGGACACAGACACAATGTTCGGCGCAGCCGGCGGCACGGGCTGCGGCAGTTTCACGATCCTGATGATTTCAGCTTGCTTGATGCGCGCGTTGGCTTCTTCCTCAGCCTTGGCGCGGGCCAGCATGGCGGAAGTCGGGCGAATACTTTCAAACGGCGCCCATTCTTCGCTTGATCGCGCAGGCGGAGTGGCGCTTGCTTTGCTATTCTGCGGCCCGAAGACAGCTGCGGGCGGCGGTTCGCCGGGGCGGCGCTCGGGACGCCGCTTAGGCGTGCGGGGCGTAGGCGTGCGAGACGTTGGCGCGCGGGGCGCGGGTGCCGCACGTGGGGTTGCCGGCCGTTCCGCTGCAGCCGGCTCCTCGGCGCCGGCCACCGCACGGATGCACCAGGACAGCAGGTCCAGTGATCGATAGCCAATCAGCCAAGGCACGAAGAAGGGCGCGGCGGCAAGCATCACTGCCAATCCGGCGCCTTTGCCGAGAGTCGAAGCGAAGAAGGTCGCCGCCAGCATCAGCATCGTGCCCAGGACCACGCGGATAAAGCCCTGGCCGAGCAAAGTGCCCCGTTTCAGCAGGAAGACCTTAACGAATCGCCACACTAAAGGAAGTGACCAAAACACCGACCAACCGAGCAACGACATCACTGCCATTCAAAATCTTTCTTCGAATCTTAAGCAAGTGCGAAGTTTATCACGCGCGTTTCACAACCCCGAGCGCTGAACCTGCTTTTTCGCGGCGGCTCAATCCGGAGTGGTAGACAGGCGCAGGCGAATACGGCGATCCAGGCCCAATGCTTTGATGTCGGGGCCGAAACTCTCCTCGATCAGGCGCGCTTTAAGTCCGGTAGCTTCCGCCTCCTTCAAGGCGCGCTCGATGATGGGCCGGTAGTTGGCGGCGGATGCCGATAAATAGAAAACAAAGTCGCCTCGATATTCCACCAGCAGGCGCGGTTCCACCGTTAATTCCGGATGCCGGCGCACTTCGGGCATGACTTCGATGACGCCGCGCGGCAGATAATCGACGTGGCGGTTTCCCGCTGCCACCATTGCGTAGATGGTATTCCACGGCGCGGTGTGCTCGTACAGCGGCAGACCTGCCTTATTCCATATCTTTACATCGCCCCATCCTTCGCCGAAACCGGCGACCAGCCTGGTCTGCCTCAAATCGGACACGGATTTGACGCCGGCAAAGGATGCTGCGTCAGTAGGGCGGATCAGGAATACGCGCTGGCCGATCAAGCCATTGGTCAAACCGATGCGCACCGGGACGATGTCTTTATCGATGTCCCTTTCCCTCTTTTGCAATCCGTAGAAAAGATTAATGTCGCCTTTGCCCAGCATTGTCCACATGCGGCGTGCCGGGACATCCTTCACGAAATGGATACGGTAAGGCTGATGAATCAGCGTTAATGACGCCTCCAGAAGGCGTATGAAATAAGTGGCATGTCCATCGGATACCACGGGAATGCGTAATTCAAGAGGTGAGGCGTTGGGCGGAGTCTCGGCGTGCGCGAGTGCCGGGGACGACAGAATGAGCAGGGAAGCAAAAAAGTGGGTGAAGCGCGGCATGGTCTGCACATTACCACAGCTTTGCTTGTGCTCCCCTTTTTGCGGCTGGAAAAGCGTGCTACGCTATGATTGCTTTCGAGGAAATATTTCTGTGCCCCAGGCAGGCCGCCGCTACCCGCGGTAAGTCCGCCAGGATTGTTCCTGCGACACCATCGCATATGAAGGAATCAGAATGAGTCAGGGCGAACCGCTTCGCCTGCACGTGCCCGAACCGACGGGGCGTCCAGGCTGTGCCACCGATTTTTCCTATCTGCGCCTGTCACCGGCCGGTGCCGTGCGCCGTCCCGAAGTTGACGTGCCTCCGATGGAAACGCGCGATCTCGCGTATTCCCTGATTAGCGTGCTCGATGCCGAGGGCAATGCCGTTGGCCCCTGGGTGCCGCAGATCGATATCGAAGTCGTGCGCAAGGGTTTGCGCGCCATGATGAAGACCCGCATCTTCGATAGCCGAATGCTGATGGCGCAACGCCAGAAGAAGATGTCGTTCTACATGCAGAGCCTGGGGGAGGAGGCGATCGGCACCGCGCAGGCACTCGCGCTGAATGAAGACGACATGTGCTTTCCCACCTACCGCCAGCAAAGCATTCTGGTGGTGCGCGACTATCCGATGGTCGACATGATCTGCCAGCTGATGTCGAACGAACGCGACCCGCTCA
>NZ_JBFRDW010000377.1:0-5821 GCF_052113985.1 Pseudoduganella sp. RAF53_2
CTGCCAGACTGAACCGCGTTGGCTCATGGTCCGAACCAGGCTCCGATTGAATCGCTGAGGCCAGAACCGGATCGGTCGGTGCCAGTATTGCTCCCAACAAGACAGCGGCGCCAAGCGGCAAGCCCAATCCAAACATCCCGACAACAGCAATCAGGCCGACCGTCAACGCCATCGACACGAAGGCCAACCGATATGGCGCAATCCATCGGTGGTCTAGCATTGGCACCTCGAGCTTCAAGCCAACAGAAAATAATGAGATCAGCAGTGCGACTTCCGTCATTAACTCGAGCGTCGCAGCATGTGCAATCGGCGCCAGGTCGATGACAGCAATCCCGTACGGGCCGAGCAACACGCCAAGCCCTAGATATATCATTGCGCCGCTGAGCGGCAGGCGCGATACCAACGTCCCAATGAGCATCATTGCGATCAGGATCAAGCCAGCCAAGAGTGCCCAAGTGGCGTTCGACATTGCAGATCTCCATTAGAAGTGCGCTCTGAATCTCTCCTCGATACTGTCATCAGTCGGCTCCGGGCCAACGCGTCGAAGATCGAAACGCCAGTGCCCCACCAGTCCCGCGTAAATATCCCGCGCGGCGATTGCGTAGGCTGACCATCAAGACAAGGCCGCCGTGAGATCGGCGGCAGACCTCCAGCTAATCCGCATGGTTTCCAGCGAACCAGGCGACGCGAAGCGTTTGGGGCGCTGGTCAGTACATCTACGAAGCAGGTCACGCAAAACGGCTAGTTTGAATGCAACACAGTGTTGCTGAGGAACATATGTGCGCAGCGTCGTCTCGGATCATGTCACCATAGATGCCGCAAACAATGTTTCACTATCCGGCGAGCGTAACCAGTTCGGCTCTGCGAAGCTGATCACCTTGGTGCCGAAACGATTCAGGATCAAACGCAAATGATTTCAAGGGCTCACTTCGCGGCGACACGTCGAACCGCTTACATCGCACAGATCCCGCGGTGAGTGCAGTAGCGCCGCTGCAGTATAGATGTTTGCCAAATATTACGCGCTTTCTCTCGCGGACTTGATTCACGCTTGCTGGCCCGCGGAAGACAGTTGCCATTCTTGAGCGTACACTGAAGTCAGCACAACACCGTTAATCCATCCACATGGAAAAAGATTCGCCCGCCATTGATCTCGCATTAGTTCACTCGACCAAATGCCAGCAATTACTGGAGGAGGAAGAATTGAATGAGGCGATACGCGACTGCATTGCGCAAGGGATCGAACCGCCGCTTCCGCCATGTGACAAGCTAACCCCAGATTACGCGCATTGCGTGGAGGCGGCGAAGGCATCCTTATCGGACTATGGTTGGTGGAAGAAACGGCTAAAGCTCCAAAGCGCCCGCACGGGCAGCGGCCGCGTGATGGGCCAATATCACTCGTGATGGAGCGCTGGGCATGGCTGCACCACTGCGCTGTTTGCCAATCATCCTTGCTGTCCAACGCACCATCTCTTGTCCGGCCCAGGCGATATTTTCAGAATCAGTGACGCATCATGGCGCGTCTGGTTCCGACCTGACTTTGTCGATCGATCATTCGCATCGCCCATTACGTCTCTTGCCGCACAGACTAGGGAAGAACCTTGCGTTATAAGCAAGTTACCTAGTTTTGTCGGGAGTCTGTTATGAAGCTGCTTATCATGTTGTGTTCAGCCATCGCCGTCTTGAGCGGCTGCGTCATCTCGCCACTTTACGGAGTCGACGGCAGGGATCATGCCAGAGGCCACGAGCGGAGGGACCGTGACGAAAGTCGCTACTACCTCAATCGTGATCGGGACAGCAGCGACCGCCATGCTGAACCCTATCGAAACTGACCAAGCGCTCGCTGCCAAAGAAAGACTGGCCTCCATTTGGCAGCCGCGGCGAGCACCACGTCCGAGGGCCCACAGGCAACCGCCTACTGCCCACCCTTTTTTCTAAGGATCTATCGGCTTGCCGACACCGCTTTGATTTGCACCAGCACCCACAGCAAAGCACCCCATAAGTCATCAGGAGCCTACAGCCGGGGGACAGAGCCGGGCCCTAACCTTCCACAGGAAATTCCTTGTAGGGATTGGTCGCACTAGCGCAGGCCGTCACCGTAGCAATGGGATGTTCGTGTTTCGCGGCCGACGCTGCGATCTGGTCAAGCTGCTGTGGTGGGATGGTGATGGCCTGTGCCTGTTCGCCAAACGCCTCGAGCGTGGCCGCTTCATCTGGCCGCAAGCAAGCAATGGCAGCGTGGCGTTGACACAGGCGCAGTTATCCATGCTGTTGGAAGGCATCGACTGGCGCCGCCCACAACGTAGCTGGCGCTCCACAGCGGCCTTATAAACATGACATCAGCCGCGTAAACTGGGCCACATGCTCAACGCCGCCGACCTGCCCAACGATATTGCCGCCCTCAAGGCGTTGCTGCTGGCCAGCGAAGCGCGCGCCGTGCAGAGTGAAACCCGAGCGGCACAAAGCGAGGCGCGCGTGGCATACCTGGCCGCCGAACTTTCCACGCGCACAGCGGAAATCGAACACCTGAAGCTGGTGCTGGCCAAACTCAGGCGCATGCAGTTCGGCCGTTCTTCCGAAAAACTGGATCAACAGATCGAACAGCTGGAATTAAAGCTCGAAGACCTTGAAACAGAGGAAGCTGTCGCCGAGGTGCAAGCGCCACTGGAATTGGCGCCGCGTAAAAAAGCCGAGCGCAAGCCGCTGCCGCCACATTTGCCGCGAGAAGAACGCGTGTCCCAACCCGCCAGCACAGCCTGCCCTGAGTGTGGCGGCAAGCTCAAGCACCTGGGCGAAGATGTTTCGGAGCAGCTGGAGTATGTGCCGGCAAGTTTTCGTGTAATTCGCCACGTGCGGCCAAAGCTGGCATGCAGCTGCTGCGATGTCATCGTGCAGGCACCGGCTGCCAGTCGTCCCATTGCTCGTGGCCTGCCTGGCCCCGGCCTGCTGGCGCATGTGCTGGTCGCGAAATTTGCCGATCACCTGCCGCTTTACCGCCAAAGCACGATCTACGCTCGCGAAGGTGTGGAACTGGAGCGCGGTCTCTTGGCCAGCTGGGTCGGCGCCAGCAGCGCGCTGCTGCGCCCACTGGTCGATGCATTGCGTGGTCATGTCTTTGCTGCCACCAAACTGCATGCCGACGATACGCCATTGCCGGTGCTTGCGCCCGGCAACGGCAAGACTCGCACGGCTCGCCTGTGGACCTACGTGCGCGACGACCGCGACAGCGGCGATAGCACACCGCCGGCGGTCTGGTTCGCGTATTCGCCCGATCGCAAAGGCGAACATCCGCAAGCTCACTTGGCTGGATTTAGCGGCGTATTGCAGGCTGATGCTTATGCTGGCTTCAACGCCGTCTACGATAGCGGCCGTGTAGCCGAAGCAGCTTGCTGGGCGCATGCGCGCCGGAAGTTTTATGACCTGCATGCGGCGCGCCCATCGGCACTAACTACCGAGGCACTGCGCCGCATCGGTGAACTATACGCAATCGAAGAAACCATTCGAGGTAAGCCGCCCGACGAACGCAGTGCCGTAAGACGACTACAATCTCGACCGCTGCTCGATGACTTCGAGCGATGGTTACGCAAGGCGCTTGAAACATTATCACGCAAGTCCGACACGGCAGCCGCGATTTTGTACGCGCTCAAACTCTGGCCAGCGCTAACGCGCTACGTCAGTGATGGGCGCATCGAGATCGATAACTCAGCTGCTGAGCGTGCACTGCGCGGTGTGGCACTGGGGCGGCGAAATTTCCTGTTTGCCGGCGCCGATAGCGGAGGCGAACGCGCAGCCGCTATGTATGGGCTAATCGGAACTGCCCGGCTGAACGGCATCGACCCCGAAGCCTGGTTGCGCCATGTGCTGGCGCACATCGCCGATCACCCCGTGAACCGGGTCGACGACTTCCTGCCCTGGAACTGCGCCGCCAAGCTGGCCGACTGAACTCCGCTTCCCAGCGGTGCGCTGCAAATCATCGCGCCATCATCGATTTCCCTCAAGACGGTACGAAGCAGACGCTTACCGTTCTGGTGCAGCTTGCGCCAATGGAACAGCTGATTTGGATTGACGCCATGCTGGCGTGCCACCATCGATACCGATTTGCCGGGCTCGAGGCTTTCCCTGACCATTGCCAGTTTCTCGTCGCTCGACCAACGCCGCCGGCGTTCCGGCCCCGTCAATACTTCCATCACTTCCTGTTTAGTACTAGTCATGAACACAGTCTTATGCCTACCCGCTATTGTAAGTGGGAAGACGTGTCCGGCGTTTCAGGGGGCTGCTCCAGCACGTCGCATGTGACTCATTTGCAGTGGGTGACTTGTAACAGAGTGACTTTCGACTGGTGGCAGCTACTACTCGGCAGTCTGGTGACAACACACGCGAATATCGTGGCAGTGGCGGTCTCGAGGTTTGGTTTCGATATAAAGCGACCGCCCATACCGCGCCAGCGTCGCTTTAAAGTTGGCGTACTATGAAATTGGTTAAAGGCCCGGCTCACCTGGCGCCAAAGATCGCTTCCGTATTCATCCGTGTTCATTTGCACTCCGACATGACCCAGTACGATTGACCCGCCTTAGCAGCGACAGACTGCGGAGGAGTGCTCTACGCTTCACACGCGGCGATCGCTCTACTTCCCTACTATCATAAGGCGATAACCCCGCTCTGTACGCATGAGATAGCCCCTTGAATTACCAGACACAGTCGATGCTGTATCCTTACGGATAGGAATAAGACTGTGAATATGACTAGTAACAAGCAAACCATCGAAGTCGTGACGGTGACCGAAGAGCGACGCCGACGCTGGTCAGTGCAGGAAAAGGCTGCGCTGGTCAAGGAAACGTATGAGCCTGGCATGAGCGTGTCGCTGGTGGCCCGCAAGCATGGCATCAGTGCCAGTCAATTATTCAACTGGCGCAAGCTTGAGCGCGAAGGCGGCCTGGTCGCCGCGCATTCTGGTGAATCGGTCGTGCCGGCGAGCGAACTGGCAGCGGCACGCGCCCAGATCGCGCAATTACAGCGCATGCTCGGGAAAAAGACAATGGAAGCAGAGATCCTGCGCGAAGCGGTCGAGCTGGCCCGCGAAAAAAAGTGGATTGCGCGCTCACCCTTATTGGACAAGGACGGGCAGTAAAGCCTGTCTGCGTAGCTCTTGGTGTAGCGCGCTCGCACGTGATTGCCCTCCTTGCACGACCTGCGGACTGGATCGACCGGCGTACCGTGGCCAGACTTGATCCGGTCGCCGACGCAATGCTTGTCGACGCCGTACGCGCCGAGATTACGGCACTGCCGACCTATGGCTATCGTCGCGCCGGCGCCCTGGTGAACCGTACGCGCAGCCTGATGGGCCTGCGTCCTGTGAACCACAAGCGCATGTACCGCGTGATGAAAACGCAGGGTTTGCTGCTACCGACGTCGCCTAGGCGTAGTGATAGTGGCCGCGCTCATGATGGCAAAGTGATGGTCGAGGAATCGAACCAGCGCTGGTGCTCCGATGGCTTCGAGATCGCCTGCGACAACAGCGAGGTAGTGACTGGCGTTTTCATGAAGGACTGCTGTGACCGGGAGATCATTGCCTGGCGTGCCTGGATAGGTCGAGGATTGCCTGGTGAGCCGGTGCGCGACATGATGATCGAGGCCGTGGAAGCGCGTTTCGGAAGCACGAACCAACGGGCGATTACTGATCTGCATTGGAAAAATTAGACGCTTCAGAGCGCGAGTTTTTGGTCAATAATTCCTTAGCGGGAGGGTTTGACTATGAAGCGCAAACATTTTCCAGCGGAACAAATCGTGTCCGTGCTGAAGCAGGCCGAATTGGGCATGGCGGTCA
>NZ_JBFRDW010000378.1:0-13658 GCF_052113985.1 Pseudoduganella sp. RAF53_2
GGATGGATTGCACGGGGGGCGGAGGATGGATTGCACGGGGGGCGGACCGGACACCAGCCTCGTCGGCAATATCCTGGAGCGCGGCTTTGGCCACTCGCCCTACGGCAACCGCTTTCAGAACGTGGCCGGAATGAGAATCGTGCTGGGCAATGGCGAGGTGCTGAACACGGGCTTTGGCCATTTTCCCACCGCCGTTAACCAGCGCATCTTTCCGTATGGCGTGGGGCCTTATCTGGATGGCTTGTTCACGCAGGCGAATCTGGGCATCGTCACCAGTCTCGGCCTGTGGCTGATGCCGAAGACGCAGGCGATCAACCATTTCCTGTGTTCAGTTGAAGAGCACGGCGATATCGCAGCGGTGGTCGATGCACTGCGGCCCTTGCGTATGGGCGGTATCCTGCGCAGCATTCTGCATATCGGCAATGACTTGCGCGTGATTTCGGGCGGCATGACCTTTCCGCATCAGCTCGCGCCTGGCGCATCGCGGCTGCCCGACGAAGTGCGCCAGCAACTGCGGAAGTCGGCGGGCATTGGGAGCTGGACCGTGTCAGGGGCGCTTTACGGCAGCACCGCGCAATTGGCCTTTGCGCGGAAAGCGGTGCGCATGGCTTTGGCGCCAACCAGGGCGCGTGTTCAGTTTCTTGACGAGCGCAAACTGGCGCTGGGCGAGATGGCGGTGCGAATGCTGGGCAAGGGTGCGCTGGCACACAAGCTGCGCGCGCGCGTGGCGCTGGGCCGCTCGCTATTCGACATGAACCGCGGCATTCCCAATGGGCGATTTCTGGCGGGGGCTTACTGGCGCCGCCGGGGTGGCTTGCCAAAAGGCTTCCCGCAAGGCGCCAATCCTGCGCTTGATAACTGCGGTCTGCTGTGGGTTTCGCCCGTTTTGCCGATGCGTGGCGCCGATATGCTGGTGGCCAGCTCCCTGGCCGATCGCATTTTCCGTGCGCACCAGTTCGATCTGTTCGCGACTTTCAGCATGATCAACGAGCGCGCGTTGGGCGGCGTGCTGACCGTCGCTTTCGATAAGGAAGATGCGGCTGAAACGGCCCGCGCGCGCGCCTGCCACGACCAGCTGTTTGAGGAAATGATGGCCGCAGGCTACATTCCCTACCGCGTGGGGCAGCAATCGATGGATAAACTGGACAATGGAGACGACAGCTTTTGGCGTACTGTAGCGCGTGTCAAAGACGCATTGGACCCGCAGCACATCATCGCTCCCGGCCGTTACGGGCCAGGTTAAGATGTCCTTACAGTTTGGCCATCAGCGCCTGCACTTCGCTGCGCTGAGGAAGATCATGCAGGGCCAGCAGCTGTTCGCACTGTATACGCGCCGCGCGTTTGTCGCCGGTTTGTGCCAGCGCCTGTGCGTAATGGAAGCGGATATCGGCTGAAGCGGGCGCCTGGTCGACAGCTTTCCTCAGCAGAGGAAGTGCGCGCGTGGCCTGGCCTTGCGAGGTCAGCACCGCGGCCAGCGTGTCCGCGACGGCCGGATTTTGCGGCGCGAGTTTGAAGGCGCGCTCGGCCAGGCCTTGCGCACGCTTATCGGCAAGTTGCAGATAGCACCAGGCAAGGTCGTTCAATACCAGCGCATTGTTTGGACCGACCTCCAGCAAGCGTTCGTACTGAGTGCTGGCGGCGTGGAAGTCGCGGTCCTGTACCAGCGCGCTGGCATAGTAGAGGCGCGTGCGGGCATCGGCCGGATTTTTATCCTGCCACTGGTCCATGCGCGCATTGGCCGCAGGGCGCTTGCCGGACGCGCGCAGGGCGCGATGGATCGAGATCAGCAGCGGGCCTGTGCGCATCAGTTCGAAGCCCCGTTCATAGCGCTTTAATGCTTGTTCAACGTTACCTTGGGCTTGCAGTGCGTCGCCTTCCAGCTTGAAGCCCAGTGCATCATTGGGACGGCGCCGTTGCACGCCCTGGGCGAGACTGATGGCTTCCGGCAGCGCGCCGCCATCGATCAACATGGCGCTGGCCAGGGCGAGCGCATCATCGCGATCCGGTTCGAGCGCCAGTGCGCGGCGAACGGCAACCATTGCGTCATGCGGACGCTTCAGCGCCAGCTGTTCCAACGCGATGCGCATTTGCACAGCTGCCGAACGGGCCTGAAGTACGGCGAGTTTGCTGTAGCTTTCCAGCGCATTGGCATGCTCGCCGCTGTCTGCTTCAGCGCTCGCCAGCAGGGCCAGCACTTCAGCATTAGCCGGATTGGCGGCGTGCAGCTTGCGTGCCAGCGTCATACCCTTTTCTCGGGCGCCGCTGCGCAGATAGGCCGCCGCCAGGATGGTGGACGTCGCCACATCATTCGGGTGCGCGGCGCAGGCCTTTTCCAGCCAATTGACGGCTTCAGCCTGATTGCCCTGACCGGCGGCGAGCTTCGACAGGGCGATCATCAGCGGCAGACTGTCCCTGGAGCGGGCCAGAGCCTCGTTCAAACGCCTGCGCGCCTGATCCGGTTTCTTTTCCATCAAGTCGAGCTGGGTGAGGTTTTGTAAGGCAGGCATGTACTGCGCATCCAGCTTGAGTGCCTGTTCGAAACCGGCACGCGCGCCGTGCAGATCGCCTTTGGCCAGCAGCACGCCACCGCGCAGATTCTGCACCATGGGGTTGTCGCCTTGCTTGAGCATGGCCTCGACCTGTTGCATGGCTTTGTCGAAGTCGCGTGCCCGCAAGTGCGTCATGACCAGCAACGCGCCGGCGCGCGAGCCGGCGCCGGATGTGCGGGCCGCCTGCTCCAGTTCGGCGATGGCGCGCTTGTGCTCGCCTGTGCCAAGATGGCTCAGGCCTTGCGCCGCTTGCAGCTGAGTTGAGTCCGGAGCGAGCGCGCTGGCGCGTTCGAAGTAGGTGGCGGCCTGCTCGAATTTGCGCAATTGCATGGCTGCCTCACCAGCCAGTGCGAGCACATCCGCATCGGACGCATCGCTTCCGACCAAGGGTAGTAACAAGTGCAGCGCCTCTTCTGGCTGGCGCGCATTCAGCGCTGCAGCCGCCAGCAGCCGGGTGGCATAAGGATGGTGCGGTGAGCTTTCTAGAAACTTTTGCAAATGGCCGCGCGCCTGCGTGAAGGAACCCATGGCCGTTTCGATGGCGCCGGCCAGCAGCAGGCTTGGCGCATGATCCGGCGCCGCACGCAGAATTTGCTGCACCTGGGTCAGCGCGCTCTTATTCTGGCCTTCCCGGAAATCCAGCATTGCCTGCGCATAGTAGACCAGCAGGCTATTGGGCTGGCTCTTGCGCGCGGCAGCGATCTGCTGCCGGGCTTGTTCCAGTTGTCCGGCCTGAATGGCGAGATTGGCAATGTCGATGCGTGCCTGCAGGTTATTGGGCCTGAGCTTCAGTACGCTTTCATAGGCCAGGCGAGCCGCCTCCAGCCGTCCCTGAGCGCGCAGCAAATCACCCTTGAAGCGCAGCGCGTCGATTTCACGCGGCTGGGCGACGATCGCTTGCTCGATATAACGCATGGCTTCGTCTTGCCGCTCGCGCGCCATTGCCAGCCGGGCTAGGCCGAGCAGGGCGTCCATGCTGTCCGGACGCGCTTGCAGCGCCTGGCGGAACAGGGGAGCCGCCAGATCCGGCTTGCCCAGGCCAAGCTGAGCCTCGCCGCGCAGGGCCAGCACGATCGCGCTACTGCCGTCATTGCTTAGCACATCCAGCAGCTTCTGATATTCGCCTTGCAGCAGCAAGGCCTTGCCCAGATAAGGAATAACTTCGGCGCGGGGACGGCCACGGTCCAGGGCGCGCTTCAGTTCTTTCTCTGCCGAGACGGCATCACCCTGTTCGACGTACACTTCGCCCAACAGCTGCCGCACCGAGCCGTTTTCAGGCGATTGCTCGGCCGCGTTCTTCAACTGAATGACGGCAGCCCGGAAGTCGCCGCGAGCGCGGAAGCCGCGCGCCTCTTCCAGCAGTTTATCGGCGGGCTGCATGCGTTGGCAGGCGACGAGAATGGCAAGTGCCACACCGGCGGCAACGGTAATGCTTTTCGACATGACCTTCTCCTCAGCTGGCAAAGACTCCAGCGTAGGGAAGCGGCGGCGGCGCTCATTGACGCCGCGCAAAGGACTTGCTTAGTTGACGCGGTCCCAGGGCGGCGTGCCTTCGAACTCCCGGACCAGGAAATCGATCATGGCGCGCACCTTGGCGCTCAGGTGTCGGCGGCTGGGATAGACGGCCAGCACATCGATGTCAGGAAGCCGATAGCCGGGCAGCACCGGCACCAGCCGCCCTTCACGCAGGTCGGCACCGATCAGGAAGCTTGGCTGCCAGATGATGCCCATCCCGCCCAGCGCGGCAGCCCGCGCGGTGTCGCCGTTATTGGTATGCATGGCGCCACGGACTTTCACCGGATGCGGCTTGCCCGCCTCGTCGGAGAACTGCCATTCGTCGCCGGTGGGGTTGTAGCTGTAGACAATGCATTCATGCTGCTGCAGATCGGCCGGCGTGCGCGGTATTCCGCGCCGCGCCAGGTAGTCCGGCGAAGCGCACACGATATTGCGCGACGTGGCCAGCTTGCGCGCCACATTGCTGGCCGAGCCGGCGCGCGAGATGCGGATCGCCATGTCGTAGCCTTCTTCGACAATATCGACCACGCGGTCGATCAGGGAAATGTCCAGCTGTACATCCGGATGCTGCTGCATGAACTTTGGCCACAAATGGGCCAGCTGCAATACGCCAAAACTGAGCGGCGCATTGATCCGCAGTACGCCGCGCGGATGCAGGGCGGCCGACGACACAATGGCTTCCGCCTCCTGCACCTCTTCGAGGATGGAACGGGCGCGCTCAAACAGCGCTTCGCCGCTCGGTGTGAGCGACATCTTGCGCGAGCTGCGGTTCAGCAGTCGGGTCTGGAGATGGGATTCGAGGTCGCTGATGTAGCGGGTAACGTTGGCAGGGGAGGTGTCCAGGGATTCGGCGGCACGCGCGAAGCCCTCTTTGCGCACAACTTCGACAAACACTTCGAGCGCGCGCAGCCTGTCCATGCAGCCGCTTTACTTGACGTGGCCGGCAGCCGCCAGCCACTTGGCGACTTCCGCATCGCTGTGCGGAGCGCCTTCACCGTTGCGGGCCAGGGAAGCCAGGGTCAGCGCCGCCTGTGCATGGCGGTGTTCCGCGGCTTGCACATACCAGGGCCAGGCCTTGTCGGTCGCTTCTTCCTTGCTCACATTGCCGGTGCGGTACATCTCCGCCAATTGGAATGCCGATTCCGGATCGCCCTCGCGGGCGGCCTTTTCGAACAGACGCATGGCTTCGCCGCGCTTGGCAGTATCGTTGCGGTACAGCATGCCCAATTCACGGGTCGCGACGGCGGACCCTTGGTCCGACCATTCGCGCAGGCGGCGCTCGGCGGCCGCGCCACCGTGCTTGCCAACTTGCTGGGCCAGTGCGAGGACTTCCGGTGCCGCAGGCACAACGTCATCCCGCGCCTGACAGGCAATCAGCATGCCCACCATCACGAGTATACCAGTTTATTGCCTAAAATCAACTCTCGGCATGCCGTTCCATCATTGTAGGCACTATGGCCACAGGACGGCGCACGATGAATCACGAGGCGGCGCAAGACTGCCAAATTCACAAATTGTTGGCGATCTTAGCACGGGCGTATTGCGCTGCATCATAAGAAACCAGCGCAAGGGGGTAAAACTTGTAACAAGAATTAACGGGCTGAGGCACGTCCGGAATGACGGTCCAGCCAGGCGCCGGCGTAGTCCAGCACCAGTTTCAGCTCACCTTCCAGGGCGGTGAACAGATAGGGAACTTCCATCATGCGCCCCTCTTGCAGGGCCAGCTCCAAGGCCAGTGACGCGGCCACGAAGCGTTTGGCGCCGAGCGCGCCAATTGTTGCGCGCAGATTGTGCAGGATGCGGCGCGCTTCCATGAATTTCTCGTCCCGGATCGCTTCACCCGCCATGTTCAGCGGTTCGACTCCGGGTCCGATACCGTCGCGAACAATCTTCACGACATTGGATATCGCCTTGTCATCGTCGCCCATGTACTGCATGAGCCGATCGACACAGAATATGGCCTCATCCGAGGCGCTGGCATAGGCGGTCATGCTGCTTCTCCTCAATCGCGGAACACCCAATAGCGTCCCGCCCCGCTGTCTACGGCACGCAGGCCGAAACGGTCGGCGGCCCGCGCATGTTCGTGGATCAGGTAATACATATCGCTCAGCGCCGAGCGCCGCTCGGCAAAGTAGGAGTGCTTGATGAAACCGGTATCGATCCCGGTCACATCAATGGTCTCCACGCCCGGGGCCAGTGCCAGCCCGGGGCCGCTTTCCCCGGCGCGGGGATAGCCATGCACCGACTTCGAAGCTTGCAGCGCCGCGTCTTCCGACGAGGCATACAGCGTGACCGGGTTGGCAGCCTTCGCCAGCGCCGGCGCGATTTGCTGCCGGAACACGTCGGCATCGATGTCCGGCGCGGTCAGGATCACTTCGCGGATACGAGCTGCCAGCTCAGGCCGCGATGCATTCAGGTTCATCATCGCACGCGTCATGGCGCGGTTGCCCATGCTGTGCGCCAGCAGGTACACGTGCTCGGCGCCGCTCTGTTCCAGGAATTCGATCAGGAACGTATTCAAGTTCGACAATGTCCATTCGACATTGGTCTCATCCACTATATATCCCGAAAGCTTGCCTTGCGAGGGCCAACTGTAAAAAATCGGGACGCCCTGGTAGCCAAGGTCATAAGCGAGCTGGCCGGTGCGCCGCGCGGCATCTTCAAAACTGGTGCGGTAGCCGTGCACGAAGAGCAGGGCGCTTTTCTCGCCGCCTGCCGCGACTGCGTCCTTCAGCTGGCCGAAGCAGTACGAGGCGTCCATCAGTTCGACCGCCATCAGCATCACGTGGTGCTCGGGATTTTCATGGAACTCCAGCCGCAGCAACGAGGGTGACTCCAGTTCGCCCATGCGGTGCTCGCGCGGGATGCTCACATCGCAGGAACCATAGCGCAGCTGGCCGCGTGCTCCGCCAAACAGGCGGGCCGGATGGCGATCGCCGGACAGTTCGCGGTCGGTGGCAAACCAGACCTTCATGACTGCATGGTTGGGCGTATCGGCCGGCTCAATTGCAGCCGGTTGCGTAATCAAACGGCTGCGGGCGCGCTTCTCAACCTCGTCGATCAGGTTGCGCGCAGCAGCCCGCAAGTAGCGGTCGCCCGCCAGGCCGGCGGAGGCCAGGGCATCGGACAGGGCGAACTGGCGGGACTGCGATCCGGGATCTTGTTCCACATCGGCGATTGCGTCCGCCACGGCGGGAGAGTTCCCCGCCAGCCGGGATTTCAACATCTGGTAGGCTGCGCTGATGCCTCCTTCGCTGGCACCAGCCGTCACTGCAGTAGTGATGACATCCATGCGATTCTCCTGGCTCCGTTAATGCATATCTGACCACACTGAATGGGGCAAGTCCAGCCCCGCGCGCACCTATTCAGAAGGGCGCAATTCCATCCGGTTGATGCGCGACGCCTTGTTGTAATCGACTTCCAGTAGCCATACCGCATTCCCGCAATTGAGGCGGTACAGGTACTGGCGGTCCTCGCCTTTGACCCGGCGATCCAGCAAACGCAGCGAGGGCGCATCGCAACCTTTCAACTGGCGCGCCGCCGTGCCACTGGCCAGCGTCATCGCCGCACCCCGTTCGGTGAAACGGTCCTGCGGTGCTGAGCCGCCAGCAATGCGCGCCACGATGTCCGTTACCTCCGAAGTGACTTGGGGTTCGGTGTCCTGGCTAGCGTCCTGCTGCGCGCTCGCACAACCGAAAATCAGCGCGCTGGCAAGACCTGCAGTAAGAATTTTCTTCATAAAACGGCTCCGCTGTTGTGCGTGCGCACTTGACTGATGCAAAAGCGACACTGTGTGATTTTAATCAAAATTTTCAAAAATATATTCTACTTTTTCGACATATACTCGCCGCACGCGTTTCTAAACTATGCGGAAAACGACACGCACCACGATCGCCACAATGATCATGCTGGCTTGCGCAAGCTACGCGAACGCAGCCGACAAGAGGGTCGACAACCTGACCTTCTTCAGTGGTACGAAAGCCGTCTCGGCGGAACAGGTCTTGCACGACAATGCAGAGCGCTTCGGCCTGCCTGCCGATCTCAAGAACCTGGTATTGACCCGCGTCACCGAATCGCTGACCRGCAAGCACTACTACTATCAACAAATGCTGCGCGGCCTGCCGGTGGACCGTGCTGAGATCGTGGTTTCGATCGGCAAGGATGGCAGCCTGCAGAAAATCTTCAACGAAACGCTCAGCATCTCCGGCAAGGACGATGCGGATGCCGTGAACCAGCTCTACAACAAGCAGCAGATCAGCGATGATCAGGCGCTGGACAAGGGCTGGAACAATATGAAGGTCCAGCACAAGCTGGTGAGCGTGCCGACCACCACTCTGGTCTGGGTACGCGCGAAGGRTGGTGTGCAGCTCGCGAGGAAGGTGCGGATCGAAGCTGAAATGCCGACCGGCGGCTTCGTGCAGTTCCTGAACGCCCACGACGGCACGCTGATTGATTCCTATAGCACCTCGCTGCCGCGCACCAACAAGAGCGGCGAGCGCAGCATCTCGGCGCGCGGCAAGCTGGACGGCGCAACCCTTGACCGCGCCTCAGCCACCGCGGATGCGAAGATCCGCGGCAAGTCCGATGCCGGCGCACCGAAAGCTGCAGCCAACCAAGCCGCCGCTGTGCAGGCTGCCGCTTCCGGCATCAACGGCAGCGGCTATGTGTTCGATCCTGATCCACGTACCGTGCTGAATACCGATGCGCTGACCGACACCTCGGCTGCTTCGGCCTTCGATGCTGCCTACTCGACCAAGTCCCTGAACGATCTGACCGTGACCAGCGGCGTGTATAAGCTGAGCGGCCCGTACGTCAACATCAAGGATATCGAGGCCCCGAACACCGCACCAAGCACCACCACCAACGGCGTGTGGACGGCCAAACGCGGCAACGATGCCTTCGACGACACCAACGTCTACTTCCACCTGGATCAGAACCAGCGCTACATCCAGTCGCTGGGCTTTACCGGCACCAAGTCCATCATTAACCGCCCGCTGGATGTCGACACCAACGGCGTCAACGGCGACGACAACTCGCACTACAGCGGCGGCTCGCCAGGCTCCGACTACCTGGCCTTCGGCCATGGCTGCGTGAACGACAGCGAAGATGCGGACGTGATCCTGCACGAGTACGGCCATGGCATCCAGGCCAACATCGACTCCAGCTGGAGCGGCGGCGATACCGGCGCGATGGGCGAGGGCTTCGGCGACTACTGGGCGGCGTCCTATTCCTACAGCACCCCGAACGGCAAGACTTACCATCCTGAGTGGGCCTTCAGCTGGGACGGTCACGGCTCCTGCTGGGCAGGCCGCATGCTGAACCGCTCGGACGCCAAGTACAACGCTTCGAAGACCTACGCCGCCCACACCTCGGTGACCGAAAACGGCGTGACCTTCCAGTCCGACGAACTGTGGTCGGCACCGCTGTACCTGGCCATGGTGGACCTGATCGCCGCCGGCAAGCCACGCGCCAACATCGACAAGATCATCCTGGAAGCCCACTTTGGCCTCGGCGCCAACGTGAAGATGCCGGCCATGGCGACCGCTATCGTGAATGCCGCCAAAAACCTCTTCCCTGGCGACCTGAGCTATGCGAACACTTACCAGGCCAAGTTCGAGGCGCAGAAGATCCTGACCGCGACCGGTCCAACGATGAGCGAGACGGAAAGCAATAACACCATAGCTACCGCCAACCTGATCTCGACGGCCAACACCACCGTGAACGCCACCATGAGCGCAAGCACGGACGTCGACTACTTCAAGGTCACTCTGCCGGCCGGCAAGACCCTGACGGTGGCCATGACTCCGAACTCCAGCTCGGACTATGACCTGGAACTGTACAACTCGGCGGGCACCAAGCTGAGCTCCAGCGTCAATGGCAAGGGCGCTGTGGACACGGTCAGCAAGGCCAACACTGGCTCCAGCTCCATGGATCTGTATGCCAAAGTGATCTATTACAGTGGTGGCACCGGCGCCACCAGTGGCAAATATACCCTGAACGCTTCCTGGTAATTTGCATTAAAACCGCCCCGGGATTAGACTCGGGGCGGTTTTATATTATTTCGATTTGGAATTAGATTATTATTGGATATAAATTTGTAAGTTAATAATTGCTATTAACTGGAGGGTAAATGTCCCAGTGCGTATGTTCGGGAGCATTAATGCAATGCAGCTTCGGCGCCGCGCCGGGCGCTCTGAAYGTGCTGCCCGCCAACCGCACCATGACCGGTGGCCCGCCAGCCGCGACCATCATGGACAACATACCTATAGTCAACGTTCCACCATTTGGTATGTGCAGCAGTCCGTCCAATCCTGCCGTCATCACCGCCACCGCCGCCGCGTTAGGCGTGCTGACGCCGATGCTTTGCGTGCCGGTTCCGGCCGGCCCCTGGGTGCCAGGTTCGCCAACAGTGCTGATCGGCAGCATGCCTGCCTTGAACGCTACCTCAAAGCTGATGTGCGCCTGGGCTGGCGTAATCCAGATCAATTTCGCCGGACAGGCGACCGTCATGGTGCCCTAGGGCAGCTGCGTGCGCAGCCAGGCCAGTCCCTGATCGTCATCGCCGCGCGTATGCCAGATCGCTTGCACCTGGCGGCTGCGTGATTCGTAAGGCAGTGGCATAGTGCACAAGCCTTCGCGCGCCGCAAACAGTTCGCACAGCAGCGACGGCAAAATGGCCAGCATATCGCTTGAGCGCAGCAGGGATGGCACCGCGAGCGAATGCGGCAGCAGCATGCGCAGCCGCAGGCCGTCCGGCAGTGCCGCGCGATCGAACATATCCGACTCGCGGGCCAGGCCGCGTTCGGACAGGAAGCCATCCACCGCGCCTTCTTCCGGTCCGCCGAGCGAGACTGCCATCAATCCGTATTGCGCCATATCGGCCGCGCTCACGCCGCTCTGCGCGAGCGGATGATCGGGGCGCATGGCCAGCATATCGGTCTGTGTCCACAGCGGCATGACACTGAAGCGCGGCGGCACGTCGGCAAACACGCCAATCGCCATATCGATCCTGCCCAGGTCAAGCTGGCCAGCCAGGTCAATCCGCGTCGATGGCCGAATCACCAGATTGACTTGCGGCGCCAGTGCTTGCAGGCGTGCGCTGAGGCGATCCAGCAGCAGCAAGGTGATGTAATCATTTGCCGCCACCACAAAATCGCGCAGCGCGGTGGCGGGTGCGAACGGTTCTTCGCCGAGCGCATTGCCGATCTGCTGAAGCGCATTGCGCAAGGGCGTGGCCATCGCCTGCGCCCGCGCTGTGGGCTGCATGCCGTTGGCGGTGCGGACGAACAACTCGTCGCCCAGCGCTTCACGCAAGCGGCCCAGTGCATGGCTGATCGCCGACTGGCTCAGGTTCAGCCGCTTCGCCGCCCGCAGCAGATTGCGTTCTTCAAATACGACGTTAAACACCCGCAGCAGGTTCAGATCGATGCGATCGAAGTTCATATTGGATTAACGCGTTGGCGAAGTGGCCATAATACCGCGCAGACTGCCGTCAGTACGGCGACCGAAAACACCAGGCCCGCGCTGTCGTACAAATATTGGTCATTGTGGGCCGCGCCGGGGTAGGCGAGCATGCTTAGAGTGATACAGTAGCCCAGGCCTTGTCCGAGCGTCTGCGCACGGCCCGTCATCCATGCACCGATTGCCAGTGCTGGGGCCAGCAGCAGGCTTGGCGGCAATGGCAGCCAGAGGTAGCAGGCCTTCAGAAGCAGGGCCATCGCCACCGCGCCGACTGTGCCCGACGACATCTGCAGCGCCGCCCGCACGGGATGCGCGGCCAGCGCCACCAGCGCACAATCGACGGTGGCGTTCAGCGTCGCCATCGCACCACCGCGCCACGAGGTGGCCAGCCAGAGCGTGCCCATGGCCAGCATCGCGATAGCGGGATGCAGGCCAGCCAAGGACGCCTGCACCGTACGCGCGCCCGCCGGCAGCATCATCGCGGGCGCCGGGGCAGGTGGCGCGGGTGGCGAATGTAGTGGCGCGGGCATCACTGCGCGGCGACCGAGCGCCAAGGCGGCGATGGCCGCGCAAGCCACGCCCAAGCCCACTTCGGCGAGGCGGCTGAGTGCATCGACGCGTACGTGATGCAACTCCATGGTGGCTGGAATGCCAATCAGCAGCGGTGTGTACCCGGTCAGCACAATGCTGTAAGCGCGCAAATCCCGGTTGAAGGCCGCGGCGGCCGTGAATAGCGTGACCCAGACGCCCAGCGCCATCAAAAGGCGCTCAGGCGTCTGCGCAAACAGCGGCGCCAGCAGCCAGGCGGCGGCCACGCCGGTCACTGTGCCGATCATCCGGTACAAGCTCTTGGCGAGCACCTGCCGCGTCAGTGGCTGCATGAGGATAAACACGCTGACCATCGTAATCTGCGGCATTGGCAGCTTAAGCCAGATGGCAATGGACATGGCGACCAGCGCAGTCGCAACGGTAGTGAAGACATGGCGTAGCACGGCGAATTCCTTGTGACGCAAAGCCGAAGCATGCCATCAGCAGGCGCTGCGCAGAAGCGATCATTATTCAAGATGATCTTGCATAGAATTCATACGTGAGCCGGAGGCGCTGTGCGATCATAACGCCATGTTCTGGCGATACTTCCCCATTGCGCACGCTGTCGTCTTCGGGCTGCTGGCAGTCACACTGCGCTCATATCTTGCCGGCCGCATGAAGCTTACTTTCCTGCACGGCCAAGGCCCACGTGATTTCGTGGCGCGCTGCTTCTACCTTGGAATTCCGCTGGTGGATATAATTTACCTGGTTTTCTACACGGCGACAGGCAATCCCGGCCCACTGCTGCTGGATAACGAAAGTCTGCGCTGGCTTGGCCTRCTGATGATGGTGCTCGGTCCGGCGTGGGTCGTCTATGCGCAAGCGTCGATGGGCCGCAGCTGGGCCATGGGTGTCGTCGACGACGGCGAGTTAATGACTGGTGGACCGTTCGCCATTTCGCGCCACCCGATCTACCTGGGCGTGCGCATCATCATGCTCGGCCAGTTGCTGGTAATCGGCAGCTGGCCGGTATTCGTGGTGTGGGTGCTGTGCGAAGTGCTGGCGCAGATCCAGGTACGCTTCGAGGAAGAAGCCATGCACGCACGCTACGGCCAGCGCTACGCCGAATACTGCGCCCGCGTGCGGCGCTGGCTGTAACTAGGCCGTGGGGCGAATATCGAAGCGCTCAGTTGGCGCTTCATCCGAATCGCTGACAGTCACCTTGCTGACGCGCGCTGCGGAAGGTCCACGCTGCGCCCAGCTGACCATGCGCTCGATCGCTTCATCCGGTCCGTGCACGCAGGCTTCCACTGTGCCGTCGGCCCGGTTGCGCACCCAGCCGCGCAAGCCCAGCGCTTCCGCCTGATCCGAAAAAGCGTAGCGATAGCCGACGCCCTGTACCAGTCCTTCTACGAGAGTTCGCTTTGCCATGGTCGACCTCCGTCGCGGCCATGCTACCATCGTTTGCTTCGGGATACACGGAACGGACGATGGACAAGGCGAGGGCGGTGGAACTCTTTGCGACCGTGGCGCGCGCCGGTGGCTTCAGCGCGGCCGCAGCGGACGTGGGCATGAGCGTGCAAGCGCTCAGCAAGGCTGTCAAGC
>NZ_JBFRDW010000379.1:0-5806 GCF_052113985.1 Pseudoduganella sp. RAF53_2
CTCTTCGGGTCCTTGAGCACAGCCAGAAACTCCTTGCGGCACAAATTTACGATACGTCGAATGAATGTGAGCATGGCGCACCTTAATCAAGTTGTTTGCGCGTGACGGCGCGCGCTATGCCAAGCAGCAGCACCGCATAGCCGGCGAGGATGGCGCAATCGCGCAGGATCAGCGGCCACACATTCCCGGCCAGGAACAGGGTCTTGATCAGTTCCATGAAATAGGTCGCGGGCAGGATCTTGCCAATGATGCGAATGACTACCGGCACATTGCGCAGGTCGAACAGGAAGCCGGACAGCATCAGCGAAGGCATGAAGCTGGACAGTAGCGCCACCTGGCTGGCGAGGAACTGGTTCTTTGTCACCGACGAAATCAGCAGACCCATGCCGACCGCCACGAACAGGTACAGCATGGAGGCAATCACCACGACGAGCAGCGATCCTTCCATCGGCACTTCAAACAGGAAGCGCGCCGCCAGCAGGCAAAGCGCAAGGCCCAGCATGCCGACGCAGAAGTAGGGAATGATCTTCGCCAGCAGGATTTCCACCGGACGCACGGGCGTTACAAACAGCGCCTCCAGCGTGCCGCGTTCCCATTCGCGCGCCATCACCAGTGCAGTCAGGAAGGCGCCCACCAGCGTCATGATCAAGACGATCAGGCCGGGAACCAGATACCAGGTGCTGGTGTTGGCGGCGTTGAACCACATGCGCTGTTCGACGGCAACCGCGCCCGATGCGGGTGTGGCTGCACCGCGCGCAGCGGCTGCACCGGAGCGTTCAGCCTGCCGCTGCGGCCACTGGGCCAGGGCGGTAGTGGCGTAGTTCATGATGATGGTGGCACGGCTGGCATCCGCACCGTGCACCAGCAGCTGGATGCGCGCACCGCCTGCGTTCATGCTGCGCGAGAAATCGGACGGCACGCGCACGATGGCGTCCACTTCGCGCTTCTGCATCAGCGTCTCGGCATCGTGCATGGACTGCACGATGACCGGTTTGAAGGCCGTCGATAGCTGCAAGCCCGCCACCGCATCATTGGCGGTAGGCGAGGCATCTTCCATGACAATGGCGATCGGTGCATCCTTCACGTCCAGCGACAGGCCGTAGCCAAAGATCAGGATCAGCACAATCGGCAGCAGGATGCCGATAGCCAGATTGGCCGAATCGCGCAGCAGCTGGCGGAATTCCTTGCGCGTGAGCGCCACAAGGCGGCGGGAGAATCCGGCACTCATTGGCGGGTCTCCTTGCGGTTCTTTTCGACGATGGCGATGAAGGCTTGCTCCATATCGCCTGTACCGCCAGCCTGGTCGCGCACTTCGCGCGGTGTGCCGATGGCCAGTACCTTGCCCGCGTCCTGGATCACGATGCGGTCGCAGTATTCCGCTTCTTCCATGAAGTGAGTTGTGACGACGATGGTCACGCCAGCTTCGGACAAAGCCGTGATGCGCCGCCAGAATTCGCGCCGTGCCAGCGGGTCGGCGCCACTGGTGGGTTCATCAAGGAAGAGAATTTCCGGCTCATGCAGCAGGCCTGCCGCCATCGCCAACCGCTGCTTGAAGCCACCGGGCAACTGGCCGCTGGGCATGTCTTCCTGGCCGTGCAGCTGGAACTGCTGGAGCACGGTGCTGGTGCGCTCCTTGAGCTTGTCGCCATACAGGCCATAAGCGCCGCCGAAGAAGTCCAGGTTTTCCATTACGGTGAGGTTGCCGTACAAAGCGAACTTCTGCGACACGTAGCCGATCTTCTGGCGCGCCTGGGCGCGCGCATGACGCAGATTGACGCCTGCCACCTGCAGGAAGCCGCTGCTGGCAGGCAGCAGGCCGCACAGCATGCGGAAAGTGGTGGTCTTGCCCGCGCCGTTGGGACCGAGCAGGCCGAATATCTCGCCGCGCCTGACGCTGAAGGTCGTGCTGGCGACAGCAGTGAAGTCACCGAATTTGCGTACCAGGTCGCGCACTTCGATCACGGGCTGGTCGCCGTCTTCGGCTTCGATCTTGTGTACGGGGGCGCTGGCGGCGTTGGGATCTTTCGCAGGTTCGCCGCGCAGCACCATCATGAAGCCGTCTTCCAGGCGCGGTGGCGCGGGCTGGGTACTGGCGCCTTCCAGCAAGCCGGCCAGCGCATCGTCCGGCGCATCGGTGCGGCGGATGTAGCGCACCTGGCCGCCCTCGGGCACGGCATCGATGATGTGGGCGTGGTCGTCGATCAGGCGGGCCTGCAGGCTGCGGGCGGACATCGGTGCTTTGGGAACGGCCACGTAAGACAGGCCATCGGCACGCTGGCGGATGGCTTCCGGCGTGCCGGAGGCCAGTACGCGGCCATCGTGCATTACGTAGACCTGGGCACAGCGTTCGGCTTCGTCCATGTAGGACGTGCTGACGATCACGCTCAGCTTTTCCTCGTTCACCAGCTGCTGCACGATGTCCCACAGCTCGCGGCGCGACAGCGGGTCGACACCGACCGTCGGTTCGTCCAGCAGCAGCAGTTCAGGCGAGCGTACCAGGGTGCAGGCCAGGCCGAGCTTCTGCTTCATGCCGCCGGACAGTTTGCCTGCCGGCCGATCCGTGAAGCGTCCCAGGTCGGTCATGTGCAGCAGGCGCTTGAAGCGTTCGGCACGTTCGTTTTTCGGCACGCCGTGCAAATCGGCGTACAGATCCATGTTCTCCTGCACGCTCAGGTCTTCATAAAGGCCGAAGCGCTGCGGCATGTAGCTGATGCGGTCCTGCACCGTTTGCGGATGGGTGGCGACGTCGACACCAAGCACGGTGAGCTGGCCTTCGGTTGGTTTCATCAGGCCCGCCACTATGCGCAGCAGCGTGGTCTTGCCTGCGCCATCCGGTCCGACAAGCGCCGTCAGCGCGCCACGCGGAACCTCCAGCGACACATCGCACAGGGCGTGGATGTCGTGCTTCGATTCCTTGACGGTGAATCGTTTATGCAGGCCCTTACCGCTCAGTGCCGGGCCTTGGTCTTGCGCTGCCATGATCTTACTGGGCCAGTGCGATATGAACGGTGGCGGGCATACCCATGCGCAGGATATTGCTGCGGTCATCGGTCAGCACGCGTACTTCGTAGACGAGGGCAGTGCGCAGTTCTTCGGTCTGCACCGTCTTCGGCGTGAACTCCGCCACGGACGAGATATAGCCGATCTTGCCGGGGATGGACGATTTCGGCTGGCTGTCGATCACGATGCTGGCGGCCATGCCGGGTTTCACGCGGCCCAGGTCCGCCTCCTTCACATAGGTGCGTACCCATTTCGGACTGGCGATGGCCAGCGTGTACACAGGACGCTGCGGCGCGGCCATGTCGCCCGGCTCCATCAGGCGGGCGCGCACGATGGCGGTGACCGGCGCTTTCAACGTGGCTTCGGACAGCTGGTGTTCCAGCACGGCGATATCGGCGTGGGCGGCGTCCAGCTGGGCCTGGGCTTGCGCGATGTCTTCCTTGCGCGGACCGATCTGCACCAGGTCCTCGGACTTGCGGGCCGCGCGCAGCTGGGCGTCGGCAGCCTTGGCGCGCGCCTGGGCGCTGTCGATGTCCTGCTGGCTGATGGCGCGGCCGTTGCTCTCTTTGAAGGTGGCTTGGGCGCGATCCAGTTGCTGGTGGGCGAGGTCGGCGTCGGCCTGCATCTGGGCAGTGTGCGCCTTCGCCTGCGCCAGTTCTTCGGGACGGCTGCCGGCTTTCAGGCGGCCCAGCACCTGCTCCTGCGCCGCGGCCTGGGCGCGTGACTGGGCCAGGCGCAAGGTGAGCGTTTTGGTATCAAGCTCGCCCAGCACTTCTCCGGCCCGGACCAGCTGCCCCTCCTCGGCGTGCAGGGTGGCGATGCGCTCGCTGCCATTGAAGGCGAGCGAAACTTGTCTTAGGTCAACATTGCCATATAAGACCAGGTCCTTGTCGCTGGTGGCTGGGCGTGACAGAAACCAGGCGGCCGCACCAACGGCGGCCAGGGCGATAACGGCGAAAACGACGACTTTCTTGTTCATGACGAACCTCATTCACTTAACTACTGAAAGTATTCTACGTCAAATTCAAATTTAAATTAGAAGTATTTCCGTCGCGTGCTATCTTTTACTGTGTGACCTACAATGCTGCCCATGGCAACTTCCATTCGAAAACCCGAACCCGTTGCAGTGCGCGCTTCGCGCCAGGACGGTGAGGCAACCAAACAACATCTGCTCGATGTTGCGGGGCAAGTATTTGCCGAGCGTGGCTTCGCCGACGCTACCAGCAAAGAAATCTGCGCCCGCGCCGGCGTCAACATGGCGGCAGTTAATTATCACTTCGGCGGCCGTGACCAATTGTATGAGACTGTGCTGGTCGAGGCCCATCACTACCTGCTGAAGCTGGAAGACATGCAGGCCGTGATGGCTCAGACGATACCGGCAGAACAGAAACTCGGCATGATTCTCGGCGGTATCGTGCGCCGGGCCATGGGCAAGCACGCGCACTGGGGGGCGAAAGTGGTGCTGCGCGAGCTGATGGCGCCAACCGTGCATGCGCCGGTGCTGGTGCACAAGGCGATTGCGCCGAAAGCGATGGTGATGCTGGGCCTGGTGTCCGAAATCCTCGGCCTGCCGCCCGGCAGCCCAGGCTTGCAGCGCGGATTGTTCTTCCTGATGTCGCCATGCCTTGCGTTGCTGATGGCGCCGCAGGCCATGCGCGAAAAGCTTTTCCCATCTATTAACGACGACCCGGACGGCGTGGCTGCCGATATGGTGCGCTACGCGCTGGCCGGGTTGGGCGCGCTCGGCGCCCACTACAAAAGCGTTTAAGCCAGGCCTTCGTGTGCGGCTTCGAGAATAGCCTCCACCGCAGGATGGTGAATGCGCCGCTCACTTGAGATGGCATAGAACTGTTCACGCAGCTCGGGCGCTTCGCCAACCAGCATGGCGTCGAACTGCTCATACAAGTCCGTTGCCAGCGTAGCAGGCGCGAAGAACAGGCCCATGCCGTTGCGGCCAAATGTATTCAGCATCGCGTTATCTTCAAATTCGCCAGCCACATCAGGGCGTATCTCATGCTTCAGCAGCCAGGCGTCGATGCGCCCGCGCAGGGCGTTGTTCCGCGTTGGCAGCAGCAGCGGCGCGCCGTTCAAACTGTGCGGAAAGTTGCGCGCGTACTTGCGCTGCAGTGCGCGCGTGCCGAAAAGATTCATCTGGCTCTCCGCCAGCAAGTGACTGAACACGCGCAGGCTGGCCGTGGCGCGCACGGAGCGGTCCGTCAGCACGACATCGAGTTTATGCAGGGCCAGGTCGGCCAGCAGCGAATCGAATTCATTTTCCATACACACTAGCTTGACCTGCACATCCAGCGCCTGCGTCGCCTGCAGCAGGCGGAAGGCAATCAGCTTGGGCAACGAGTCCGAGATGCCGACGGTCAGGCGCATCTTGCCTGCATCCACATCCTCCAGCGCTTCCTGCATGCGGTCGCCCAATTCGAAAATCTGCTCGGCATAAGTCAGCGCCACACGGCCCGCTTCGGTGGGGACGAGGCGGCGTCCCTGCTGGGTTAGCAGTGACTTGCCGATCTGCTGTTCCAGCGACTGAATCTGCGTGCTGACGGTCTGGATTGCCAGGCCGAGACGCTCGGCAGCGCGCGTGACGCTGCCTTCCGTCGCCACAACGCGGAAGAAGTACAGGTGGCGGAAATTGAGGCCGGCAGTTTTCATTGTTCGGTTTTTTCGAAGTAACTATTCAATTATCTTCCATTTTTCAATTTGGYGGTTTTCTTTACACTGCGCTTCATTACTTAAACAAAAAAGGGGTAACCGATGAAGCACTTCAGGATTTCATTCCTGGTCTCCTTCATCT
>NZ_JBFRDW010000380.1:0-7664 GCF_052113985.1 Pseudoduganella sp. RAF53_2
CTTAACAAGCTGATTGCCTTAGACCAAGTCGGTGTGTATGTTTTGACTAAGACAGATCTGGCAAAAGCTTTTCCGCACGAAAAGGAAAAGGCGTTAGAAAAGTCGTTGCAACGCCTGGTTGCCGACGGTGTCTTGCAGCGGGTGGCGAGAGGCGTCTATCTTAACCCAATGGCACGGTCAAAAAAAGGTTGGGTAATTGAGGATATCGCGGCAGTCCTGCGACGTGGACATTACTCCTACCTCACTATGGAATCGATGCTTTCGGAATACGGTTTAATTTCCCAGGTTCCAATCAGTCGTCTTACGCTCATGACTACCGGTGCGAGCGGCCTTCACGAAACGCCCTACGGCACAATTGAATTTACTCATACCAAACGYCAGACTGCGGAACTGATTCGGCGCACGGTTTCTCATAAGGGGCRCCCATTACGCGTCGCCACCAAAGAAGCCGCCATTGCAGACCTATTGCGTGTGGGACGTAATACGAACATGCTTGATCGGGGCGCGATGAAAGAGCTTAATGAGGTATGCGATCACGAACGGCGTGGGAGATTCTGACTACGCCAATCTCGGCCGGTTGTTGCTGCCTCCCACCTCAAGTATCCTTCGCGAAGAGCTTGGGCGTCTGCTAAAGCATGATGTGGCGGCCATGCCGATGAGTATGTCAGCACCTCACCTAGCTTGTACGCCGAGTGTCTGAAGATCTTGTGATCGATGAGCTCGTAACCGCACAGGTTGTCTGGCCGAGGACCTAGAAATGAGGCCTCTAGAAGTTGTCGGTCAGTTTCGAAATCGTAGAGCACCGTCGTAGCCTCAGGTAGCATTCGGAACCATTCGTGCAAGCGGCTTGATAATTCAGCGGCCGTGCACGTGGCATGCGTTTCGCGGCCAAGCAGCGGAATTACTTCGCTTGAATCGCCACGACCATTGTAGACACTCCTGAGCCATAATTTAGGCAAAGGAGAAATCATGAGTGGGAAGCGTTACACGGAGGAATTTAAGATCGCTGCGGTCAAGCAGGTTATTGATCGCGGGCACCCAGCAGCCGAGGTCGCTGAGCGGCTTGGCGTTAGCATCCACAGCATCTATGCATGGACAAAGCGGTATGGCGTGCCCGAAGTTGAACGCAAGGCCCAGGACGCCCAGTCCGACGAGATGCGGCGACTGAAGGCCGAGTTGAAACGCGTTACCGAGGAGCGCGACATCTTGAAAAAGGCCGCGGTGTACTTTGCCAAGACGTCCGGGTAAGGTACGCCTTCATTCAGGAAGTACAGGACGAATTTCCGGTGCGACGCTTGTGCAAGATGATGGGTGTTCATCCCAGCGGGTTCTATGCGTGGTGCGTTCAGCCTGAAAGTAAGCGAGCCAAGGAAGACAAGCGCCTGCTCGGTCACATTAAGCAGTCATGGCTGGAAAGCGGCGCGGTCTATGGCTACCGCAAGGTATCCGACGACCTGCGCGATCTCGGAGAGCTATGTGGCATCAATCGTGTTCACCGCATCATGCGCTCAGTGGGCTTACGTTCGCAGACCGGATACGGCAAGCGMAAGTGGAAAGGCGGCGGCATGCCGTCGGTGGTGGCGCCGAATCATCTGCAACGGCAATTTGACGTGCTTGAGCCAAACCGGGTCTGGGTGACGGACATTACCTACATTCGAACCCATGAAGGCTGGCTATACCTGGCCGTCGTACTCGATCTGTTTTCACGCCAGGTTGTCGGGTGGTCGATGAGTTCACGGATTGATACGGAGTTGGCGATGAATGCGCTGCTGATGGCTGTTTGGCGACGCAAGCCGACCGATCCTGTGATGGTTCATTCCGATCAGGGCTCGCAGTTCACCAGCAAGGACTGGCGTGATTTCTTGACAGAGCATCGACTAGAGCCAAGCATGAGCCGGCGCGGAAACTGTCACGACAATGCGGTCGCTGAAAGCTTCTTCCAGCTTCTAAAGCGCGAGCGCATCAAGCGCAAGACCTATGCAACCAGGGACGACGCCAGGCAGGACATCTTCGACTACATCGAGATGTTCTACAATCCGAAACGCCGTCACGGATTTAATGACAGGCTTTCGCCAGCAGAGTTTGAGCGAAGGCATTTTGAACGGCTCGCGGGTGTCTAGCAGACTCGTGGCGATTCAGATGAAGATTCGCATAGCCGATCTATAGTACACGGTTGGTGCGAACTGTTTACAGTTGGCACAAATCGGGGGAGACGCGGATCTCTAAGAAGCCCGTAGTTGCAGGCTTCTCCAGTTGTTTACGTAGTTGTTTACGTGCCAAGGTACACACAACAGGTCTGATCCGGAACTTTCAATAGCAAAAAGCCCCGTAACTTCGCGTTACGGGGCTTTTTTCATTCAGAACCCAAGGCCAGACCCAAGTGGCTGCCACGATGTGGCAGCCACTGGCTTTACGCCTGTGGTTTGGCGATCACCTTGATCTCGAACTGGAAACCATACAGCCAGGTCACGCCGACGGCCGTCACCGTGGGGTGAGGCGCGCCGCCCCAATAATCCTGCACCACGCTCCAGATCCGTTCGAATGTCGATTGCGGATCGACCATGAACACCGTCACGTCAACCACATCGTCGAACGAACTGTTGGCGGCGCCCAGGATCGCGTTCAGGTTCTGGAAAGCCAGCCGGACCTGGGCTTCCAGATCCGGCTCGGGCGAGCCGTCTTCGCGGCTGCCGACCTGGCCGGAAACGAACAGGAATCCATTCGAGCGCACCGCCGGGGAATAGCGGTTCTTTTCATACAGCGCCTGGCGGCCGGGTGGAAAAACAACATCGCGTTGTGTCATTGCAGCTCTCCATTAGTTTGCATATCCAAACTGTAGCCATGCTGCTCCAACCAATAAATAGGTAAGCCCCACCAGCACTGTTTGTATAATCCAAACAATGGACCGATTCGATGCGATGAAGGCTTTCGTGCGCGTGGTGGAAACCGGCAGCTTTACCAAGGCGGCCGACACCCTGCACATGAGCCGAGCCACGGTAACACAGCTGGTGCAGCAGCTGGAAGCGCGGTTGCGCGTGAAGCTGCTCAATCGCACCACGCGCCAGGTCAACGTCACTGCGGACGGCAACGCCTATTACGAGCGCATCGTGCCCTTGCTGGCAGAGCTGGACGATGTGGAAACCGGCCTGCCGGGCGCATCATCGCTGCCCAAAGGCTTGCTGCGCGTGGACGTGCCCAGCCCGCTTGCCAGCATGATCCTGGTGCCCGCCTTGCCCGACTTTTATGCCCGCTATCCCGACCTGCAGCTCGACCTTGGCGTGAGCGACCGCATGGTGGACCTGATTGGCGAAAACGTGGATTGCGTCCTGCGCGGTGGCGAGCTCAGCGACCAGTCACTGATGGCGCGCAAAGTGGCGGACTTGCCACTCGGCGTCTACGCAGCGCCGGCCTATCTGGCGCAAGCCGGTACGCCGGTGCATCCAGCCGAACTGGAAAATGAAAGGCACCGCATCGTCAGCTTCAACTGGTCGCCCGCCGGAAAGGGTTTTCCCTACGAACTATCACGCGATGGCGAACGCATAAAAGTGCAAAGCCGCCACGCGCTGGCCATCGATGATGGCAACGCTTACCTCGCCGCCGGTTTGGCGGGCTTGGGCGTGCTATGGCTGCCCGACTACATGGCGCGAAAGTACGCGGCAAGTGGCGAACTGGTGCGGCTGTTTGCCGACTGGCGCATCGATCCGATGCCGCTCTACCTTGCTTTCCCCGCCAACCGCCACATCAGCAAAAAGCTGCGCGTGTTTATCGATTGGGTGGTGGCGCTGATGGGGCAGCACGCATATCGATAGAACGGGCAATACGGCGCTGCGTGATTTCCAGAATCCGGTCGGAAAATTCCGGATCATCGAGCATGCGCGCAACCGTCAGCGCGCCGACCATATTGGTGATCAGGCTGAGCGCCACGTCGCTGCGTTCTTCGCCATCGTGCTCCAGCATGAAGGGTGAGACTGTTTCGATAATCTTCTTGAAGTTATTGGTCGCCACATGCCGCGTTTCCCCGGCTGCGCGCACCAGTTCGCTGCCCATGGCCGCCAGCGGACAGCCATCTTCCATATTGTCGCGATAGTCCTTCGTCATGTAGTCATGGAAGACGCTCAGCATTGCCTTGGCGCCTTGGTCAGCGGCAGCCTTGGAATCCCTCAGCAGATTCTTATCGGACGCGGACATCGCCTCGGTAACCAGCTGATCTTTAGAGCTGAAGTGGCGATAAAACCCGCCATGGCTCAGCCCAGCCGTCGCCATGATCTGCGCCACTCCGGTGGCCTCGATACCCTGTTTCCGGAATGCCCTGGCTGCGATCTCGACGATTCGCTTCCGGGTTTCTGCGGTTTCCACTTTCGATTTCTTCATGCGCTGCTCCTGCTGATCATGGCTACATCATAGCCATTCTATTTTTTAGTGCAAGGCCATCATCTATCCTTTGACTTTTTAGATTGCGAGTCCTATTATTAGCCAGGTTAGTGAAATGTCGTCATCTAAAATTAAGGACTCATGACCATGGACAAGCGCCTATTGATACTGGCTTTAGGAATGTTTGCGCTGGGGACGGACAGCTTTGTGGTTGCCGGTGTGTTACCCGAAATCTCGCATGCCTTCAACGTCAATGCCGGTCTGGCTGGACAGCTGACCACGGTGTACGCCATCGCCTACGCCCTGCTGTCGCCGACCATCGCGGCGCTGGCCGCCTCGGTGCCACGGAAAAAACTGATGCTGTCCGGTCTGGCCACCTTCATCGTCGCCAACCTGGTGACTGCCGTGGCGCCAAACTTCACTGTCGCCCTGCTATCGCGTGCCTTGGCTGGACTGGGCGCCGCTATGTACGCGCCAACTGCCACCGGCACCGGCGCCATGATTGTGAAGCCTGAACAGCGCGGCCAGGCGCTGACCATCATCGTCGCCGGACTGACTGCTGCGACCGCACTGGGCTCGCCCATGGGCACCGTCATCGGCGGCCTGGGTGATTGGCGCTGGACCATGGTGTTCGTCTCGGCAGTCGGTCTGATCGCTGCGACGGGCATCTCCATTCTGCTGAAAGACATTCCGATGCCGCCGAAAGTGAGCCTGTCGGCGCGCCTTGCACCGTTGAGTGACGCGCGGGTCGGCCTGGTGCTGATCACCACGCTGCTGGCCATGGCCGGCAATTTCGTGATCTACACCTACTTCTCCGTGGTCTTCGATCGCATTCTGACCAGCACCGCTTTGTTTGGTGCGCTGCTGGTACTGTGGGGCGCTGGCGGAACGGTGACCAATGTGGCCTTGTCTCGTCTGCTGGATAAATTCGGCCCACGCTGGGTGCTGATCGGCATGCTCTCCGTGCTCGTCGTCGACATGGCGCTGCTGCCATTGGCAAGCGGCCATCTGTGGTCGGCGGTGATTGCTATCGGTGTGTGGGGCGTGGCGGGATGGGGCATCATCGGCCCGCAGCAATATCGCCTGGTGAACATCGCCCCAACCATTGCACCTGTGGTCCTTGGGCTCAACACCGCAGCAACCTATCTTGGCGTGACGGCGGCAGGCGTGCTGGGCGCCGCAGGTCTGCATGTTTTGGGCGGACACAATCTCGGCTACTTCGCAGTCGTGCTGTTCGCGTTGACCATCGTGACGTCGGAGCTGGCGGCGCGCCGCATTGAGGGCGATGACCTCGATGCGGCCAACGCCGTGCCGTCAAAGTAAGCCTTGTAATCGTTGGTGAAATCCAAACGCTGCGTCCGAGCGGGATGGCTCTGCAAGCGTGAATGTGTTGGACATAATCAGATCCGCCGATCTTCTCCCGGGTCGTAACGGCCGACCGTTTCCAAAAAAAGGATCAACACATGAAGCTTAAAGAAGTTCGCCGGATCGCGGCAGCTGTCGCTATTGCGTTCGTTGCTGCGGCGCTGCCGGCCTCACCAACCTTCGCAGCTGCCCCGCAGCCAGGCTATGCCAAGGAGAGCCGTGAACTCATCACCAAGGACAACTCCGTCCTCATCCTGATCGACCACCAGCCGCAAACCATCTTCGGCATCGCCTCGCACGACCGCCAGACGATCATCAACAACGTCGAAGCGCTGGCCAAAACCGCCAAGGCCTTCGGTATTCCGACCATCCTGACCACGGTGGCTGCCAATACATTCACCGGCCCGCTGATCCCCGAAATCCGCAAGGTGTTCCCGGACCAGGAAGTGTATGACCGCACTTCGTTGAACGCATGGGCCGACAAGCGCATCGTCGATGCCGTGAAGAAGACCGGCCGCAAGAAGCTGATCTTCGCCGGCACCTGGACGGAGCTGTGCCTGGCCCTGCCGGTGCTCTCCGCAATTGAAGCGGGCTATGAAGTCTACTTCGTGGCCGATGCCTCCGGCGGCTCCAGCGTCGAAGCACACCAGCTGGGTATTCAGCGTATGGTGCAAGCGGGCGCACGCCCAATGACCTGGATCGGCGTGATCTCCGAACTGCAATACGACTGGAGCAACCAGGCGACCTATGACGCCGTCACCAAGATCGTGACGGAGCATGGCGGTTCGTGGGGCGTCGGCATCAACTACAGCCGCTCGCTGCGCAAGTAATCAGGCATGACCGCCTTCATCCCAGATCGAAGGCGGTTACTTTGGGCAGTTCCGCCGCGAGAAAATCGACGAAGGAACGCACTGCCGGCAGGCGGCCTTTGCGATAGGGGATCAGTGCCGAGATACGCGCCTCCGATGCGATCCAGCCCGGCAGGATGTGGCGCAAGGTCCCCTTCTCCAATTCGTCGCGGCAGATATAACCCGGCAGGGCGGCCACGCCGACATTGGAGCAGGCTGCCTCTTTCAGGGAAATCAGATTATTGCTCTGGAAGCGCGGTGTGAACGCCACGGTCTGCTGGCGTCCGTTCGGCCCGTGCATTTTCCATTGCGGCGGTCCTTTGCGGACAATCGACACAATGCTGTGCAAGCCAAGGCACTCCGGATCGTCCGGCTCCGAATGCCGTTCCAGGTACCCAGGCCCCGCGAACAGGCACCAGGGCGCTTCGGCGATGGGACGCTGCACCAGTTCCGAATCCTGCAGGCGCGAGCCGTGGCCGCGCAGCGCGAGGTCGAAGCCCTCGCCGACGATGTCCACCAGCCGGTCGGTGGCATTCTCCTGAATGGTGACTTTGGGGTGCAGGCTCAGAAAACGCGGCAAGGCTTCCCGCAAAAGATACTGCGAGATCTCCACCGGTGACGTGATGCGGATAATACCGCTCGGCTCCGCCAGCCGCTGGCGCATCGCTTCCTCCGCGCAGTGCGAACTTTCCAGCAACGTCAACGCGTGCTGGTAAAACTCCGCACCCACTTCGGTCACGCCGAACTGCCGCGAGGTACGGTTCAGCAGGCGCACGCCCAGCGACGATTCCAGTTCCTTGATGCGATGACTGAGCGTGGACTTGTGCAGGCCGAGGGCCTCGCTCGCGGCGGTGAATCCACCTCGGTCAACGACCTGCACAAAGAAAAACACATCCTTCAAGTCCAACATTGCCTTGTCCTGGGGTTCGCTTGGGGTTTGAATGGTAACGCAAACATATGACATGTCATCGTTTGTATTTGTCGAACGCTGCGTCCAATCCACTTTACTTCTCAAACGATATGAGGCCGCTAAGATTGCTCAGATATGGAAACCAGAACGATTGGCGGCCTGCCGGAATG
>NZ_JBFRDW010000381.1:0-5783 GCF_052113985.1 Pseudoduganella sp. RAF53_2
GACAACTTCAGGCGCAAGGTGTGTCGCTGCGACGAACCAGTGGCGCCGGGATTTGAAAGGCACGAAGGGCCGGAGTCGGTTGGTCTACCCGCGAAGGGCGCCCCTGAGATTGCATCCGATGATGCGCTTCTTCCCACGAAGGCAGAGAGAGAGTCGCCTGAGTCCATTGCGCGACGAATGTTTCGTCGCACCATTTCGCCAGGCTCCGCATGACTTTTCGATGCACTCCTGGGGACATATACGCGCTCATGGCTTGTTCGTCAGCCCAGGCGGTGCGAGTCCAGAACGTTCTATTGGCTTCACTCAGGACTGACACTACAAGATTGCCGTTCGCGGCCTTCGCCTGAATGGTGGAACGGAATGCTTGCAAGAAGAATATTGGCAGATACCGCCAGGATCGCACTCGAAGTCGAGTGATTGCCATGAGTGGCATGTGTTCCTCGTTACGGGTGCTGACTTTGTGTTGGCTCTAGCGCGAGTGTAACTTGGGGAATTGACACAATGGCTTGACTTGAGGCTGCCTGTTCGATGGAGGGGCGAGCTCTCTGCCTCACAGCAAGACTAACCCCGCATAGATAAGCGCCAGCGTTGCTACGAGCGCCGCCCATGCACCCAGCATGTTGCCGGCGAAAACGACCTTGGCTTCAAGGGGCCCTTGCGACGACAGACCGCGCTGGCCTACCAGGGCTGCCAGTGGCAGTGAAAAGCAGAACGCGTAGGACGAAACAATGAGCGCAACCGCGATAGCCCATTTAATGGAAACCGCCACTGCGAACGATGAGAGTAGGGCAGCCACAGTGAACATGAGCAATGCGCCCATGGGCAGGCTTGCATGAGCCACGCGCCACGAGTGAACGACATGCGGCGCGGCGTTGCGGTTCACGGCGCGGCCGTAGGGGCCGCCGCAAAGCAAGCCGACCAACAGGACAATGGCTCCGTGAAGCGCTAGATGACGTGCTGATGGTTCCATAGAAGGGAGCTAAGGTGCGCAATAACCGGCGGCTGAAGCGTGCAGCGCGTAAGCCGTCCGGTAGATTAATTTGTCAGGTTATAGTGCTAACGGGATCGCCATTGGCATCGACGAGGAGGGGATGCTTGGAACCGGGTCGCGCGCGATCGGTGGGGTTCGGTCCTGTTTTTGGCCCGCCCCTACCGCGCCCACCGACGATGAATCGACGGCATCGCGTGAAAAATCGAGTTGTCCTGACCAAGGTTAACAGCCTATGGCTAAAGTTAACAGCTGCCGCGGACTCTTCTTGAAACGACCTCTTAGCGAGTGTCTAGTCGACGCGGGATTTAAATTGGGGGGCGGCAAGGCGCTCGATGCGGGTTTTTCCCGATTCCCAATTATTCAGAACAGCGTTGTCAGCCAAAGCCAACGTCAGCTTCCACTTACCCTTGCTGTTGCCCAGCGCCACAGTTTCATGAATCAAGACTTGACCAGCTGGGTCAGTGGCTGTGTAGGTGATCATCCAATATTTTCCATACTTGATCTTGTTGCTGAGAACCACCTTGCTGTTTCCGAACAAGCGCTTCCACTGTTGGAGCCATTGAGAGGGTTGCTTACCTAGGGCCTTGTCTCTTTCGCTTATCTGACGTTGCGATTCGACGTCCCAACAGCTCATGGCAAGATCATACTGGCCTGCGCGCATGGCCCCAATCCAAGCGTTCAAAGCAGACTCAGGCTCCTCTTCGCGAAGTACGGTCACAGAACGAGCATCGAGCACGAACTGCGGTTGATATGGATAAACGGTATAAGAATGACGTATTTCCTCGGTCATCACATGCGGCTCGGCCTGACCTATATGTGGTTCCTGAGACCAAGCCGGTGCTGCCAAGGCCAGAAACAACGAGAGCATGCCTTGGCGAGGCAGTTTGCGAAGATGTCCGGAAGAATTGACTTCTTGGCGAGTGCAGCCGCCTTTGCATTTCTTAAATAATGCTTGCATACAAGTTTCCCTAGTCTAGGTTGCTGGACAACGCCATTCAAGGGGGCCAAATTGCGCGAGTCCGCATAGGCTCAACCGAAGCTCACGGCTTGCCACACTTAACTTTAGGAAATTTACATCTTGGGGGACGCGTCGAACTGCCAGATATGTTTTGTTCAAGGTCAAAGACAGCCGCTCGCCGCTCCCTTCAAATAGCTATGCTTTTCTCCGGACTTGGTCTCTAAGCGCGTGGGAGACTTTCTGCAATACAGTCGATGCTTCTATCTTCGCAAATACAGGAATAGTGGCCTAACCGATTTGGAATTTATTTGGTATTAATATTTAACGAAGTGCAACAAACACCTTACGGAACACATCGGCGCTATTCCACAGTTCGGCGGGTAAGATTCTGCGCATATCTCTCGCGACGCGCGCTCTAACAGTGTGGCCAGCAAGCACTTCTCCATATCGGCCAACGAACTGTTTGCACGCATCTGACCAGGCACTCCTCTCTGCACGAGCGGATAACTCATCATCCTGTGCTAAATCTTCGGCTCGTCTGAGGAACCTCCTGAACTCAGAGGATTTTCCGTCAGCTTCCGCGTTTAGGATCGCCAACAAGTGGGTAAGGTCGACCTTCGACAATGCGCAAATCTGCTCTATTTTCTGTCCAGCCAACGCGCTCAACAAAAGTATTGCGTAGTCCCTGTGTATCGAAGCTCTTTGATCCCTCGCTGTAGAGGCAGACATAAGCTGCCTCTCATACTCTTGGCAAATCAGAGAGAATTCATCAATGTTCGCTCTTCTACGATGTATTACCACCGCGTCAATTGCGACAGCATCACGGACTCCCAACGCTCGACGCAGGCTGGATTTGGAAACCGCGACGCCGTCGTGCTCCAGCCTTTGCTTCGCTGTTATCACCTTTTCAGTAGTAATGCCCATCGTCCTTTTTGACAGTTCGGTCTCGACAATCTCCGATAACCAGGCGGGCTGTTGATTCCAAGTAGCCGCGAAATGATACCTGCTAAGATTTGCCACTTTAGATGCAGAAATGAAGTTTCGGGGCCAATCCAACAACATCCAGAAAGACCTTGCAATCAAACTTTCTCTAGTTGTAATTGGTAGCGATTCCAGCTTGTTTACAACGTTGCCGTCCATAATCGCCGACGATGAGCACACCTTTGAAAGTGCCTCTGACAAATGTCGCGAACTCTTTCGAAGTTGAAGCTGACACAGACACCACAGCGCACCAAAGAATTCCTGCGTCGTAGCGCCTGGATACACGCACTGCGGCATAACCCTCTCTTCGGCGCATTTCAACAAAGTCTGAACTAATGCATGACCGCCACACCCTACTGAGTCCGGCAATGCAAAGTGAGCTCCGCAAATTTGACAGGCGCCGAAGTCACCAGGCGGCCTTGTTAATAGCAGAGGCAAATTCCCCGGCCAGACGGGGCTCCGACAGACCGGGCACCGCTCGAGCATCCTACAACCGTGAACAGGACAGCGCGTCAAAAATGCGAAGCGCCAACTCAGTCGAAAATACGGCGATTCATCGCTTTGCAGACAAAGCGGGCAACAAACACCGCCAGTTGTTACGGTTCGAGTTGTAGAATATGGAAGCACCCAGGGGCGCTTGGGAATGGAAGCAAAGTTACTTTGCAGGTTCGCACCTATCGAATCAAGACTTATCGCATGAATAGCCGCTGTCCCGACGAGGAAGTGGTCACTCAGCCATTGCAGCTCGTCCGACTTCACTAACAGGTCGGACTCGCCATAATTGCGATAGCCAGAAAGTCTCGGATAGATTCGAAACCCATTCGCCAATCCGCCGCGCTGCCTCCATGAAGAGAGCGACTCATCAGGATTTGGGAGTGGGCGAATAAGAAACATGGTGACCACTGGACACTTAGACAATCGGGGATAAGTATTGCGGCACCCTATACGTCCTTAAATCCTTTTCCAAAATGTAGACTTCAGTTAAATTGACGTTACGACGCCTCAAAAAAGTTGGAACTTTGCCGTCAAAAACCGCTTTAAAAAACCGGTCCCATGCACGTGCTATCGGTTGCCATTCACTTTCATCACGTACTGGCACTATCGCCGACAAGGCAACCATTGGCCCATCAGCAACACGCATGTCTTGGGATTGCTTGACTACCCTAGAAATCAAGTTATGCAACTCTTCTTTGCTTACTCTCCGAGTATTTTTCATACTAGGCAACAACTTATAGCCCTTTAAAATTTTGAGCCGTATAAACGAACGAATTTGTGATATGCTCGCTCCCGATATGCACTTTGCCTCTTCAAGCGAAACCGTTGAATCAATAAGCTCAAGAAATGGTACAGCCAGTTCGACTTTGATCCATCTTTTACGGGAAAAATATATAATGTCCTTTTCAAATTCGCTCACAAATTGGTTGATGAAATATCCTCTGCCGCCTCCTAGCATTTTAAAAGTAGCCTGAAGTGGAATCATATTTTGAGGTAAAACCTCCACCATGCCACGCTCGCTTCGCAATAGCCTATTCGGAGGAATCTTAGATTTTGTAGAGGTACGGCTAAACGCATTGTAAAGCAAAGGGGCCTTTATGTGCTTAAGCACATTCTTCCAATAGGCTCTACCTCTTGGACCCATATGATGTTGATGATATGCGGCTCGATCTTTTATCCTATCAACCCAATTGATCATAAATGAACTTACTCGGTGAAATTCCTTCTGTGACAACCATGCAGTAGAGACATGTCTTCCTCCAAAGGTATCTGGCTCATAATTGGTCAAATATGCAGCGAAGTGTGCCAGATAAACAAAACTTTTTGCCAGCTCGTCGTAAGATCTTCCTTCAGCTACCTGTGGAGAGAAGACCTCTTGGAACTCTGTAAACCAACCGGCAGGAACTATTCTGGCACTGTCGCCAAAGAAAAACCCACAACTACAGCGATGAATGGAACTCGCTAAGTAGTCAATCGGCTTATCACATGCCTGACATACGTCGTGTGGCACTATATTATGGCGAGGGCAAATTATTGGAAGGGCGAAGTTTAAACAAGCTGCGTGCGGTAAGTCCTCCAAAACACAGGCAGGACATATCCTTCGTTTACGCCCCCGTGCTCTTTGAAGAAGCGACAGTCCTTTCTGGGAGCCAAGCCCTTTCAACTCAGGATAGCCCCGAAGATAGTTATTAATTCCTTCATTAGATGCGGTCACCATCTTCGCGAATCCCACGCCGAGTACCCTACAAAGCGCATTGATGCCATCAAAGCAATTACTGTCAGCCAAACGCAGCAAATAATCCTGTCTGTTAGGATAGAAGTTAGCATCTAGCCTGATTAACAGCCGTGGCCGAACTGAAATTGCCAAATAATCATCAGTCATTTAATCGAACCCCGTGAAACTCGGTGCTTAATTGTTTTCGGCTCATAAGCTATCGGATTAGCTGAATCGAAGAACGCGTAAAACGGTTCGCCAAATTGATCAAGGCGTCGCTTCGGTCCACCGATGAGGAAAGGATTTACGTTAGCGTGATGTCTACCGTGCCGTTTTTCAAAAGCAAGAGCTAAGTCATCTCGGCTAATTCGTTCACTTTCCCTCGCCCTTGCCGCCAGCATGGCTTCTGTCACTAATTCGATAATATAATCAAGGATCCCATGAGTGGCATAGCATATAAGATCAGGTAATTCTGGATCATCTACAAAGGACATATCAGCCACAGGCAATAACTCATCCAGCTTTTTTATAAAAATTCGAAAGAGCTGCTTTCCGGCAGGGGTTTCGACTTCAAACATTCGTAAGGGGAGTTCAGTTATAACCCGCCTTTGCAATTGTGAATTGACCCTGACAATCTCTTTGGC
>NZ_JBFRDW010000382.1:0-5777 GCF_052113985.1 Pseudoduganella sp. RAF53_2
TCTCCATCATCTGCACCAGCGGCAGGTCGAGCTGCCATTCGCCGGCCAGGGTGGCTTGCAATGCCGGGATATCCCACTGCTCTTCCACCGATTCTTCCGGCACGTACTGGCGCACCACATCGTTGAACACGCCGTGGCGCAGGCTCATGATGGTTTCGGAGATGTCGTTCGCTTCCAGCAGCTCGTTACGCTGCGAGTAGATCACCTTACGCTGGTCGTTGGCGACGTCGTCGTATTCCAGCAGCTGCTTACGGATGTCGAAGTTGCGGGCTTCCACCTTGCGCTGTGCGGATTCGATGGAACGGGACACGATGCCCGCTTCGATCGGTTCGCCTTCCGGCATCTTCAGGCGGTCCATGATCGCGCGCACGCGGTCGCCGGCGAAGATGCGCAGAAGCGGATCGTCCAGCGACAGGTAGAAGCGGGACGAGCCTGGGTCGCCCTGGCGGCCGGAACGGCCACGCAGCTGGTTGTCCACGCGGCGGGATTCGTGACGCTCGGTACCCACGATGTGCAGGCCGCCTGCGGCCACCACCTGGTTGTGCAGTTCCTGCCAGCCGTCGCGCAGCTTCTGCGCCTGGTCTGCCTTGTCAGCGTCGCTCAGGTCCGGATTGGCTTCGATGACCTTGATCTGGCCTTCGACGTTCCCCCCCAGGACGATGTCGGTACCACGACCGGCCATGTTGGTAGCGATGGTGATCGCTTTCGGCGAACCCGCCTGGGCGATGATCTCTGCTTCGCGGGCGTGCTGCTTTGCGTTCAGCACGTTGTGCGGCAGCTTGGCCTTGTCCAGGATGCCCGACAGCAGCTCGGAGTTTTCAATCGAGGTCGTACCCACCAGCACCGGCTGTCCGCGCTCGTAGCAGTCGCGGATGTCCAGCATCATGGCGTTGTRCTTCTCTTCGTTCGACTTGTACACCTGGTCCTGGCGGTCCTTACGCTGGGAAGGACGGTTCGGCGGAATCACCACGGTTTCCAGGCCATAGATTTCCTGGAATTCGTAGGCTTCGGTATCCGCGGTACCGGTCATGCCGGCCAGTTTGGCGTACATACGGAAGTAGTTCTGGAAGGAGATCGAGGCCAGGGTCTGGTTCTCGTTCTGGATCTTCACGCCTTCCTTGGCTTCGACTGCCTGGTGCAGGCCGTCGGACCAGCGGCGGCCCGTCATCAGGCGGCCGGTGAATTCGTCGACGATCACCACTTCATTGTTCTGCACCACATAGTGCTGATCCTTGAAGTACAGGGCATGCGCGCGCAGCGCAGCGTACAGGTGGTGCACCAGGGTGATGTTGGCGGAGTCGTACAGGGACGCGCCTTCCGGCAGCAGGCCCATCTTGGTCAGGATGCCTTCGGCCTTTTCGTGGCCGGCTTCGGTCAGCAGCACCTGGTGCGCTTTCTCGTCCTTGGTGTAATCGCCCGGCACTTCGATATTGCCCTTGCCGTCCGGCGTTTCTTCGCCAACCTGCAGGGTCAGCTGAGGCGGCACCAGATTGATCTTGTGGTACAGGTCGGTGTGGTTCTCGGCCTGGCCGGAGATGATCAGCGGAGTACGCGCTTCGTCGATCAGAATCGAGTCCACTTCGTCGACGATGCCGAAATTCAGGGCGCGCTGTACGCGGTCGCGGGATTCGAACACCATGTTGTCGCGCAGGTAGTCGAAACCGAATTCATTGTTGGTGCCGTAGGTGATGTCCGAACCGTAAGCCAGCTGCTTGGCGCTGTGCTCCATCTGGGACAGGTTCACGCCGCAGCTCAGGCCCAGCCAGCGGTACAGCTTGCCCATGGTTTCGGCGTCGCGCTGTGCCAGGTAATCGTTGACGGTCACGATGTGCACGCCCTTGCCGGACAGTGCGTTCAGGTAGGCCGGCAGGGTTGCGGTCAGGGTTTTACCTTCACCGGTGCCCATTTCGGCGATCTTGCCATAGTGCAGAACCATGCCGCCGATCAGCTGCACGTCGAAGTGGCGCATCTTGTAGACGCGCTTGGACGCTTCGCGGCAGACAGCGAAGGCTTCCGGCAACAGGTCATCCAGCGACTCGCCATTGGCCACGCGCTCCTTGAAGGCAGGCGTTTTGGCTTGCAGCTCGGCATCCGACAGCTTTTCAAATTCCGGTTCCAGGGCGTTGATCGCCTTGACCGTTTTTTGGTATTGCTTAAGCAGTCGCTGGTTGCGGCTGCCGAAAATCTGGGTCAGTAAGGACATTTCTTGAATTCTTCCTCGGGTCCGCCAATGGCAAAAGTGCGTGATTTTATCATGCGCGAAGGGCAAGGTTGGGATGTTCAGCTATATAACAATGGCCAGAGCGCAAATTTACCGGCTGGGGCCGCCACGGTACAATGCAGCATGCGTTCCCGTTACACCACCATGATCCGCGAGGCCGCTGGAGCCACGGACTTTCTTCGCCGCAACGACCGCCTGGCGGCGCTGCTGCCGGCTGCCCAGCGCATGGCCGATCTGCAGCGAGATTGTGCGGAAGCGCTGCCAACCTCGTTCAAGTTCTGCGAAATCCTGGCTTTCAATGGAACCGATCTGACGCTCGCCACGCCCAACGCCGCAGTTGCTGCCAAGCTTAAACAACAATTGCCAAAGCTACAAGAATGTCTCGTGCGAAAAGGGTGGCAGATTAACAACATCCGCCTCAAAGTGCAGATGACGCAGTCGGCCCAGCAAGCCGTGCAGCCGAAACCCAATATGGAGCTGTCGTCCGCCGCGGTGAACTCATTCGAGCAGCTCAGCGAACAACTCGAAGCCACCAAAGAAAACGCGCCGCTGATCGCGGCGCTGAAGTCTATGGTGGCGAAGCGCCGTCCTTAGTAGTTGAACGACCACTCTTCCGCCAGCTGGCGGGCGTAGGATGGCGGCGCTTTGTCGGTCGATTCGTAGGTGACGATTTCGTAGGAATCGGGATCGGCCAGCATGGCGCGCAGCAACTGGTTGTTCAGGGCGTGGCCGGATTTGTGGGCTTCGTAGCTGGCGACCATCGGGTGACCGACCATGTACAGGTCACCGATCGCGTCCAGGATCTTGTGGCGGACGAACTCGTCGTCGTAGCRCAGGCCATCGGAATTCAGGATGCGGTACTCGTCCATCACAATGGCGTTTTCCAGCGAACCGCCGCGGGCCAGGCCGATACCGCGCAGCATTTCCACGTCCTGCATGAAGCCGAAGGTACGGGCGCGGGCAATCGCCTGCACATAGGAGACGTCGCCGAAGTCGACATTCGCGCGCTGGGCGGTGCCATCGACGGCCGGGTGGTTGAACTCGATGAAGAAGTCCAGCTTGAAGCCGTCGTGCGGTACCAGGCGCGCCCACTTTTCCTTATCGCCCTTCCCTTCGCGCACTTCCACGGTCTTTTTCACGCGGATGAACTTCTTGGCCGCGTCCTGCTCCTCGACGCCACCTTGTTGCAACAAATATACGAAGGATGATGCCGAACCATCCATGATCGGAATCTCTTCCGCCGTCACGTCGACATAGAGATTGTCGATGCCCAGGCCGGCGCAGGCCGACAGCAGGTGCTCCACGGTCGAAACGCGGCCGCCGTCCTTCATCAGCACGGTGGCCATGCGGGTATCGCCCACGATGTCGGCTTTTGTCGGGAAGGCAATAGGCGGGTCCATATCGACGCGGCGGAACACGATGCCGGTATCCGGCGCGGCCGGGCGCAAGGTCAGCTCGACCTTGGTGCCGGAGTGCAGACCCACACCTGTCGTGCGGACGAGTTCTTTGATGGTTCGTTGTTTCAGCATTCCGCGATTATATCGGGATTACGGATGCTCGGCCTCGGGATGGTCGGCTTCCCGCCGCACCAGGTAAATGCCCGAAGCGATGATAATGGCCGCGCCCAGCAGGGTGTACATATCCGGCAAGCTTTTCCACAGCACCCAGTCCATCATCGTGCCCCAGGCCAGCGCCGTGTATTCGAACGGCGCCACGATCGACGCTTTGCCCATGCTGAAGGCTTTGGTCAGCGCCAGCTGTCCCAGGAAGCCGCTGATCGCCAGGGCCAGCAACGGCACCCAGTCGTCCATCCGCACCTCGACCCACTGCTGCCAGGCAAACGGCGAGACACCGATGCCCATCATCGCCAGCACCCAGAACATGATGTGCTCAGGCGCATCCGAACGCGCCAGGATGCGGCTGACGATGGCCGACACGGCGTAGCACACGGCCGAGCCCAGCACCGCCAGTCCCGCCACCGAAATGAAGCTGCTGCCATTGGGACGCAGCACCACCAGCACGCCGCCCAGGCCGACAAAAATCGCCACCCACTGCCCGAGGCCGACTTTCTCTTTCAGGAAGAACACCGCCAATGCCGTCACCAGCGCGGGAGCGATGAAGAAGATCGAATACGTTTCGGCCAGCGGCAGCGACTTCAGCGCGAACGCGAACAGCGACAGCATGCTGATGCCGATCGCACCGCGCAGCAGATGCAGCGGCCAGCGCACCTGGAACATCCCTTTGAACTTGCCGCGCCAGGCCAGGTAGGCAAACACCAGCGGCATCGACGACATGCAGCGCAGCGCAGTCACCTGCAGCGCCGGATAATGCTCGGCCAGCACCTTCATGGACGCATCCATAAAGGCGAACATGGCGACAGCCGCCACCATCCAATAAATACTCTGCAGGTTTTCTTTCGCGCTGGGGGTCATGTAGGTCCAAATGCTCACGCCGGACCGGCCATTGTACTGAAAGAAACGCGGCATCGCTCGCGCCGAGATCAAATTAGCTGATGTCGTAACAATAGAGTTCCGGACCCACCCAATGCGGCAGCTCGCGCGTGCGCGCACTTTGCGCGGCATCAGCGCTACGTGTGTGGCGCGACCGGGTTATTATTGCGGGATGAACGCCGACGCCATGAAAAAATCCGCCCCGACCTCCCTGTATGAAGTGCACGAATCGCCCGTCCATGGACGAGGCGTGTTTGCGAGCCAGTTGATCCCCGCGGGCACGCGCATCATCGAGTACACCGGCGAGATCGTCGACTGGGATGAGTGCTGCCGCCGCACCGAAGAGAAAGGCGGCCCGATCGGCCACACCTTCTTCTTCAGCCTGAACAACGGCCTGCTGATCGACGGCGGTGCCGGCGGCAACGAAGCGCGCTACATCAACCACTCCTGCGAGCCGAATTGCGAAGCGGAAGAAGACGACGATTCGCGCGTCTACATCTGCTCGCTGCGCCACATCGAACAAGGCGAAGAGCTCAACTACAACTACGGCCTGATTTACGAAGAGCGCCACACCAAGGCCGTGAAAAAGCAGTTCGCCTGCTACTGCGGCGCGTCCTCCTGCACCGGCGTCATGCTCGCCCCCAAAAAGCGCAAGCGCAGCAAGGCTGACAAAGCGCAAAGTTAAGCCCGTGCGCCGTTGCTAGGATTAAAGTCCTTTCACGGCGCGGAGGCTTCAAATGTCTGAGCTATCGACGATACAGTCGCTCACGCCTGGCCAGACTTGCCGGATCTGGTTCAACTTTCTCGCTCTGCTGTTTGGGCCGGTCTATTACATCTGCACATGCTGGGCGCGGATCAGGCAACCATGCCGCGCATAGGGAGATACTGCGGCCCGCTGATCTTCTGCTTCCGCGCGAATATCGATTACTACAAACGGATGGTGGAACAGGACAACGGATGGTGGTAGCGGCGCCCGGAAAGAGCGCCGCGGAGGGAATGATTACAGCTGGCCCAGCATGGTTTCAGCGTTCGACACTTCGAACTTGCCACCCTGCTCAACGTTCAACTGCTTGACCACACCGTCTTCCACCAGCATCGAGTAGCGC
>NZ_JBFRDW010000383.1:0-5749 GCF_052113985.1 Pseudoduganella sp. RAF53_2
GCCACGTTGTTCTCCAGTCGGAAGGACAGCAGCACGGCTTTCTTGATCCACTGGTTGACGATCCAGGCGCCATTCTCTTTCTGCGCCACGCGCAGGGAGCCGGCGTCCAGGCCAGCCAGCACGTGGCTGACGGCGTCGCGGATTTCGGCGGAAGCGTTGGACGGATTCAGTTCGGCGCGGTTGTCCCACGCGGATTCGATAATTTGCTGGATGCTCATGGTGGTCTTTACTTATTCAGGTTTTTGCAAAATTGGACGATGCGGCGCGCCGCTTCCAGCCCTTCCGAGGCCTCGGCAACCAGCGCCATGCGGATGCGGTTGCGGCCAGGGTTGATGCCGTGGGCGTCGCGCGCCAGGAATGAACCCGGCAGGACGGTCACATTATATTCGGCGTGCAGGCGCTGGGCGAATTCCGTATCGGACAAGCCGGTGCGGCTCACGTCAGCCCACAGATAGAAGCCTGCGTCGGGCAGCGCCACGTCCATCACTTCCTGCAGCAGGGGTGTGATGGCGGCGAACTTGGCGCGGTATTCGGCACGGTTGGCTTCGACGTGGGTTTCGTCGTTCCAGGCCGCCACCGACGCAGCCTGCACGACAGGGCTCATGGCGCTGCCGTGGTAGGTGCGGTACAACAGGAATTTTTTGAGCACGTCCGCATCGCCCGCCACGAAGCCGGAGCGCATGCCCGGCACGTTGGAGCGCTTGGACAGGCTGGAAAACACCACCAGGCGCGCATAAGGCTTGCCGGCGGTGTTGAGGCCCAGCTTGTGCGCGGCTTCCATGGCGCCCAGCGGCGGCTCGTCGCCGTGGTAGATTTCGGAATAGCACTCGTCGGCCGCGATAATGAAGCCGTGGCGTTCGGACAGGGCGAACAGATTCTCCCAGTCGGTCAGCGTCAGCACGGCGCCGGTAGGATTGCCCGGCGAGCAGAGGTAGAGCAGGCGCACGCGCTTCCACACTTCTTCCGGCACGCTGTCGTAATCGCAGGCGAAATTGCGTGACGGGTCGGAGTTGACGAAGTAGGGCTCAGYGCCCGCCAGATAGGCCGCGCCTTCATAAATCTGGTAGAACGGATTCGGGCTCATGACCAGCTGGCCCGAGTCCGGCGTGATCACGGTTTGCGCCAGTGCGAACAGGGCCTCGCGCGAACCGTTCACCGGCAGCACTTGCGTGGCCGGATCAAGCGCAGGGAGGCCGTAACGGCGCTCCAGCCAGCCGGCAATCGCCTTGCGCAGCGCTTCCGAACCAATGGTGGTCGGATAGTTCGCCAGGCCCCCGATATGCTCGATCAAGGCTTGCTGAATGAAGGGCGGCGTCGGATGTTTCGGTTCGCCCATGCCAAGGCTGATGGCCGGGTAGTCCTGGTTTGGCGTCACGGACGCAAACAGTTGGCGCAGCTTTTCAAACGGATAGGGTTGGAGCTTGTCGAGGTGAGGGTTCACGGCAGGTCGTCATGTTGCGGGAATCGGAACCACCCATTATAGCCTCAGAGTGAGGCCACAGTGGGCGTTGCTGCAATAATGACAAGGCGCTATTATCGTCTTCACCCCCTTGAGGAGGATCTATGCCGGCCGTGCTTACCGATCCCGATGTGCTCCTGCGCGACGCTGCCGTGACCCGCCGCGTGGGCCAGCAGCGCCTGGCCGCGGGCCTGGTGCAGGGCGCGCTGTTGTATTTCCTCTATCATTCGCTGCGCAACAAGGGCTGGCCTGCCAGCGCGCCGATGCTGTTTTATCCGCTGGTGCTGCTGTCGCTGATTGTTCCCATCCTGCTGATTTCCGCGCTGGGCCATCTGACGCGGCGCCAGCTGATTGTGTGGCTGCTGGCCGCCGGCGCCGTAATCGTCGTATTCGGCGTGAACGACGCGTGGCGCCTTGCCGCAGCGGCGCCGCCGGATGCGCCGCGCCAGTCTTCCTTTTTCGTGCTGATCTTCAGCGTTGGGTTTTTCTACATCGCTCACAGCATGGTGCTGGCGGGCGCGCAGGACGGCCGCCGCATCGCACGCTACACCACCTATTTTGAAAGCGCATGGAAGTTGTTTATACAGCTTTCGTTCTCGGGATTTTTCGTGCTCGCATTCTGGGGCGTGCTGTGGCTGGGCGCCATCATGTTCCAGTTGCTGGAGCTGAAATTCCTGCGCCAGTTGCTGGAGGAACCGTGGTTTTCCGTGCCCGCGACCTGTTTCGCCTTTTCCTGCGCCATGCACGTGACGGATGTGCGTCCCGCCATCGTGCGCGGCATCCGCACGCTGCTGCTGGTGTTGATGGCCTGGATTCTGCCGGTGGCGTCGCTGTTGTCGCTGGGCTTCCTCGCCAGCCTGCCGTTCACGGGACTGGAAGTGCTGTGGAAAACGCGCCACGCAACGGCGGTGCTGTTGTCCACCAGCGCGATGCTGGTGGTGCTGGTGAATGCGGCCTTCCAGACCGGGGACGGCTTGCCGGGCGTGGCGCGCACGGTGCGTATGTCCGCGCGCGTATCCTGCGTGCTGCTGTTGCCGCTGACGGCCCTCGGTATTCATGCGCTCGGCCTGCGCGTGGCGGACTACGGCTGGACGCCCGACCGCGTGATCGCCGCATCCTGCCTGCTGGTGGCGGTCTGCTATGCCGTGGGTTACGCCTGGGCGGCGCTGCGCAAGGGCGCCTGGTTACAGCCGGTGCGCGAGGTGAATATCTGTGCGGCCTTGCTGGTGCTGGCCGTATTGCTAGGCCTGTTCACGCCGATTGCCGATCCGGCGCGCATTTCCGTGTCCAGCCAGTTGGCGCGGCTGGAGCAGGGCAGGACTCCGCTCGATCAGTTCGACTTTGCCTTCCTGCGCTTCCAGGGCGAGCGCTATGGACTGGCAGCCTTGCACAAGCTGGCTTCCAGCACCGACAGCGCCTTGCGGGCGAAAGCGGAGCAGGCCATGAGCTTGCGTTTCACCGGCGATCTGCGTTCGACGCCGGGGCTRGATATCGCCGCCAATATCCGCGTGTGGCCGAAAGAGGCCCATTTGCCCGAGGGTTTTCCGCTGCGCGACTGGAACCTGAACCGCGCCGGCCCGCGCCTGCCGCTATGTCTGACCAAGCCGGATCGCATCTGCGATGCCTTCATGGTCGATATCGACGGCGATGGCCGCACCGAAGTGCTGCTGGTTGGGGAAGAGAGTTTCATCGGCGCCGTGCTGCTGGCCGAAAGTGAGGATCATCGCTGGGATGTGCTGGCCCGCGTGCCTTACGATGTGGYAGGCTGCGAGCCTTTGCTGGCGAAGCTGAAGGCAGGGGAGTATTCGCTGGTGCCGCCGCGCATGCGCGAGATCGAGGTCGGTGGCCAGCGTGTGGCGCTGCAACGGGAATCGTCTATCCCGTTGCAGCCGGGCGCTTGTGCGGGACTCAGCGCCGCTACTTCGCCTTGACCAGGCGCACGTGTTTGTCCAGTTCCACGAAGGACGGGCGCTCGGTCGCGGATATCACCTTGCGGCCAAATTCCACGGCCAGGGCGGGCGAGTAGCCGTTCAGGCTTGCCAGCAGCGTCACCTTCACGCACTGGTACATCTTCACTGTTTCGTGATGCTTGCGCTTCAGCAGGCTGGCCAGCGGACCAACGAAGCCATACGCAATCAGGATGCCGAGGAAGGTGCCGACCAGCGCACTGGCGATCAGGATGCCCAGTTCCGCCGGCGGCAGGCCCACGGAGCCCATGGTGTGCACCACGCCCACCACCGCGGCCACGATGCCGAAAGCCGGCATCGCCTCGGCCATCTGCTGGATGGTATGAATCGGGATCTCGGCATCCTCGTTATGCGTKTCGATCTCGTTGTCCATCAGRTTCTCGATCTGGAAGGCRTCCATATTCCCSGACACCATCARGCGCAGGTARTCGGTCATGAACTCCAGCAGGTGATGGTCGTGCAGGATGCGCGGATACTTGGTGAAGATCGGACTCTGATGCGGTTCGTCGACGTCGCCCTCGATGGTCATCAGRCCTTCCTTGCGCACCTTGGACAGCAGCTCGAACATCAGCGACATCAGCTCCATGTAAAGCGACTTGGTATGGCGCGAAGTCTGGAACAGGCCAGGGATAGCGGCCAGCGTTGCGGCGATAGCCTTCTTGTCGTTGGCGACAAAGAAAGCGCCGGTGGCAGCGCCGCCGATGATCAGCAGCTCGGTAGGCTGAAACAGCGCGGCCAGATGGCCACCTTGCAGCGCATAGCCGCCCAGTACGGAAGCAACCACCACGATATATCCGACAATGACGAACACGGGACTCTCCTAAAATGATGCCACTTGGCAACATTTTAACCCGGTTTTCATTTCTTCTAAGAAATTTGCTCAAGAAGTGTGCACATGCGCCGCCAGTGCGAGCCTTTCCAGAACACGCCGTGGCAGCAGTCGCAAGTCAGGAACTCGTCTTGTGTCGCGCGCACGGATGGCGGCAGCTTGTCCCATGCCGCAACCTTATCGATTGTGCGCAGCGGCTGATTGCAGCTCAGGCACAGGGTGAATGGCTTGGCGCTGGCGGCCAGGTCAAGGCGCTGGAACAGCTCCGCCAGCTGGGGCGCGGGCTTCAGCGCCCGCACATAGCAGCCGTGCGTCACGCCTGAGCGCTTCAGCAAGTCGCGGTCGCGGGTGAGCGCGACGCGGTGCTCGTTCTTGGATAGCGCCTCAACCTCGCTGTCGTCAATGGCATTGTCGTAAAGCGTATCGAAGCCCGCCATGCGCAGCAGGCGCGCCAGGCCGCCGAGGTGGGCATCCGCCACGAAGCGCAGCTCGCGCATGGGTTGCTCGCGCACGCGCAGCAGCGGCTTGATGTCGAAGGTTTCGAATTTGGGATAGACGGCTACACGGTCGCCGTCCTGCAGGATCTGGTGAAAGTCGGTCGATATGCCATTCACTAGAATCAGTTCCACTTCCGTATGCGGTACGCCCAGTGCTTCGATCATGTGCTTGGTGGTGGCGGCGCGCGCGCACTCGCAACTGAATTCCACCTTGCGCCGCTGGCGGGGCAGGAAATCGTTGAGTTCCTCGTAAAAGCGGAAGGTGGCCATGACCATACGGATTATTTTACGCGGCCTGTCGATCCGTGCGCCGTCCGTTCGTCGTAGAGTTACCATCACCCCACTTTTGACGGAGGAAACCATGCAGAAAATCACGCCATGCCTTTGGTTCGACAACCAGGCCGAGGAAGCCGCGAAGTTCTACACGAGCATCTTCAAGGACAGCAAGACCACCCGCACCAGCTACTACGGTGAGGCAGGCCACGAGCAGCACGGCCAGAAAGCGGGCACCGTGCTGGTCGTCGAAATCGACATCAAGGGCCAGCCCATCACCTTGCTGAATGGGGGGCCGGTCTTCAAGTTCAATGAAGCCGTATCGCTGCAAGTGCCATGCGATTCGCAGGAGGAGATCGACTACTACTGGGACAAGCTGGCCGAAGGCGGCGCCCACAGCGAGTGCGGCTGGCTGAAGGACAAATACGGCCTGTCCTGGCAAGTCTTCCCGGCCGCGATCATGGACATGCTGAGCGACTCCAATCGCGCCAAATCCCAGGCCGCTATGGCAGCGATGATGAAGATGAAGAAAATGGACCTCGCCACGCTGCGCAAGGCCTACAACGAAGCCTAGGCCAGCAGCTCTTTCAGAAATTCGCTGAATAGTTTCACCTTAGTGGAGGTGGCGCGACCGCCGGGATAGACGGCGTGCACCTCCACTGGTTCCGGCGCAAAGTCCGGCATTACCGCCAGCAGCCTTCCGGATGCCAGCTCGTCTGCGCAA
>NZ_JBFRDW010000384.1:0-5747 GCF_052113985.1 Pseudoduganella sp. RAF53_2
GCGCACTACCGAACATCCGTGCCGGGTTTGACCGGCTGACGCTGGGATTGGAGGAGTTGAAAGAAGGCTCGCTCAACGGTGTGCTGACGGTGACGGTCAGCCCCGCATTCGCAGCGAAGTGGCTGCTGCCGCGCATCGAACGCTTCCAGGCCGCGTGCCCGGATACGGATGTGCGCCTGGATACCAGCCTCAAACCTGTGGACTTTGTCGCCCAGCGCGTTGACATCGGTGTGCGCTACGGCACCGGCAACTGGCCCGGACTGGCAGCGGAAAAGATGATGGACGAGGAAGTCTTCCCCGTATGCTCGCCCGCACTGCCACGGCTCAAGAATCCAGCCGACCTGGCGGCGCACACGCTGATCCATGATCAATCCATGGACAGCAGCGCAGGCTTTCCAACCTGGGAGGCCTGGCTCCGCAAGGCCGGTGTGAGCGGCATATCTGCCAGGCGCGGCCTGAAGATCAACAACTCCGCCGCCGTGCTGCAGGCAGCAATTGAAGGCCACGGCATCGCACTCGCACGCAGYGTGATGGCGCATGACGACATCGCGGCGAGGCGCCTGGTGCGGCTGTTCCCAAAGATCAGTTTCTCGTCAGCGCTCGCCTACTACGTCGTCTATCGCGCCGACTGCGCAGGATTGCCGCGGATTGTGGCCTTCCGCGACTGGCTGCTCAAGGAAGCTACTGCACGCTAGCCAAAGGTGAATACGAAGACTTCGACCCGCGGATCAAGGAAGGTGATTTCGAACTGACGGTCGGCGATCGGGTTTATTTGCCGCACCAGTTGATACATCCTCTGTTCGGTCACCATACCTTCGCCCTTTTCATCAACATCGACGCCGTGAGCCGATCCAGGTGGCTGGCCATCGATGAGCACACGGAATCGCACGCTGGTCCCGCGCATGGCAGGCCCCATCACGAGATGCAGATCCCGCGCGTGGAAGCGATACGCGATGCTCCCGCTGGATTCGTTCAGAACGACAGACGGCTTGCCAATCGTCCAGGCGCCTGACAGTGCCCAGTGATTGAGGTCGAGCCGTGATGGGAGGGTGTAGCTGCGGCGCTTGTCCGCTGCCGCGCCACCGGGAGACGAAAAATTCGTCGCCTGGCCATATCCGACGTAGCTTTCCGGGGACTTCAGGTTCTCCCAATCGGCCGGAGCTTCCGCGCCACGCGCGTCGGCCGTCACCAGCGAATTATCGATGCCTGCGCTGCCTGCTTCGGCCAGTAATTGCTGAATCACGCGCTCGGATTGCTCGTATTCCCCTTCGCCGAAGTTATGGCTTCTGATGCGCCCCTGGGCATCAACGAAATAGAGCGCCGGCCAGTATTCGTTGTTGAACGCACGCCACACGCCGTAATCGCTGTCTACCGCGATCGGATAATCAACCTGCAAATCCTTGATCGCCTTGCGCACATTGTCCAGATTCTTTTCGAATTCAAACTCCGGGGTATGCACGCCGATTACCACGAGGCCCTTATCCTTGTATTTCGCCGCCCATGCACGGATATGCGGAAGGGTGCGGCGCCAATTGATGCAGGTGTAGGTGCAGAAATCGACCAGAACGACTTTGCCGCGCAAACCGTCCGGCGTGAGCGGCGGTGAATTGATCCATGCGGTCGCACGGTCGAGCGATGGCAGCTTGCCTTCAACTGGCAGGCGGGATGCCGCAGCTTTGGCCTGGCTGGATTGCGCCCTCGCGGCACTGCCAATTGTGAGCTCTGCGGCTGCGATCGTCACGACTGCCGCGCCCAGCAGGCGCCGGCGGCGATAGTTGATTTGTTCCTGCATTGCTGGCTCCAATGGTCGGTGCCGCGTGCGGCGCGGATCAGGCGAATTTGGTGAAGTCGGGTTTGCGTTTTTCGAAGAAGGCGGTGAAGGCTTCCTTCGCTTCCGGCGCCATCAGCATATCACCAAACATTTTGCTTTCGACGTCGATGTGGGCTTGCAGGGCTTCGCGGCCGGATTTCATCAGGCGCTTGGTGGCGCGGATGGAAGTCGCCGGCAGCGCGACCAGCTTGGCGGCTTGCGCCTGTGCATACGCCAGCACTTCGGCAGGTGGCAGCACCTTGGAGATGAGGCCCATGTCGTAGGCTTCCTGCGCGCCCCATGGTTCACCCAGCATCAGCTTTTCGGCAGCGCGGGAGTGACCGGCGTTGCGCGGCAGGAGCATGCTGGAGCCGAATTCAGGGCACAGGCCAAGCTGCGAGAACGGTACCGAGAACTTGGCGCTGTCGGCGGCGTACACCAGGTCGCAGTGCATCAGCATGGTGGTGCCGATGCCGATAGCGGCGCCGTTCACTGCGGCCACCACAGGCTTGTTGCAGTTGAACAGAGCCTGCATGAAGCGGAATACGGGACGCTCGCTGATCGGCGCATCCGGCGTCGTTTTCAGGAAATCATCCAGGTCGTTACCGGCCGYGAAAATCTCGGGGGTGCCATGAATCAGGATGGCGCGCACTTCGGCGTCGCTGTCGACGCCGTTGATGGCGTCGGCCATGGTCTGGTACATGGCGGACGTGATGGCGTTCTTGCGCTCGGGGCGATTGAACGCCACGGTCAGGATGCCGCCGGCCTTGCTGGTCTGGATTTCCATTTGTTGTCTCCACATGAAAAAAAGGCGGGTCAATGACCCGCCCTACGATGCACCGCGGGTTGTGCCTGCGGCGCGAGTTTGCGCGAATTATACGCGCTCGATGATGCCTGCTGCGCCCATGCCGGCGCCTACGCACATGGTGACCATGCCGTATTTCAGGCTGTTGCGGCGGAGCGCGTGCACGACGGTCGCGGCGCGGATGGCACCGGTCGCGCCCAGCGGGTGGCCGAGGGCGATTGCACCGCCCATCGGGTTCACTTTGCTGGTGTCCAGGTTCAGGTCGCGGATCACGGCCAGTGCCTGGGCGGCAAACGCTTCGTTCAGTTCAATCCAGTCCAGCTGGTCCTGGGTGATGCCGGCTGCGGCGCAGGCCGCAGGGATCGCCACTTTAGGACCGATGCCCATGATCTCAGGCGGCACGCCGCGCACGGCGAATGAGGAGAACTTGGCCAGCGGGGTCAGATTGTGTTCTTTCAGGATCTTCTCGGACACCACGATCAGCGCGCCGGCGCCGTCGGACATCTGGGAAGACGTTGCAGCGGTCACGGAACCCTTGGCAGCGAAGACTGGCTTCAGCTTGGCCATGCCTTCAGCGGAAGCGTCGGCGCGCGGGCCTTCGTCCAGGTCCACGGTTTTCTTGCCGATCTTGATTTCGCCAGTGCGAAGGTCCGGCGTGCGGGTCACGATTTCAACCGGGGTGATCTCGTCCTTGAACAGGCCTGCCTGCTGTGCGGCGATGGCCTTGCGGTGCGATTCCAGGCCGAAGGCGTCCTGGTCTTCGCGCGATACTTTCCACTGGTTCGCCACTTTTTCAGCGRTCAGGCCCATGCCGTAGGCCAGGCCCACGTTTTCGTCCTTGAAGGTTTCCATGTTGATGGATGGGTGATGGCCCATCATCGGCACCATGGACATGGATTCCACGCCGCCGGCGATCATCACGTCGGCTTCGCCAACGCGGATGCGGTCAGCAGCCATGGCCAGGGCTGTGATGCCCGATGCGCAGTAACGGTTCACGGTCACGCCGCCCACGGTGTTCGGCAGGCCTGCCAGTACCACGGCGTTACGCGCCACGTTGAAACCTTGCTCAGCCTCCGGGAAGGAGCAGCCGACGATGGCGTCGACAATCAGGGCCGGGTCCAGGTTAGGCACGGCGGCCATGGCGCCACGGATGGCGTGCACCAGCAGGTCGTCCGGACGGGTGCTGCGGAACATGCCTCGCGGCGCCTTGCCGATTGGAGTGCGGGTGGCGGCGACGATGTATGCGTCTTGAAGTTGTTTGCTCATTTTAAGCTTCCGATATTGTGTGTTCGATTAGCGTTTGGCGGAGAGGTACCAGTCCACCTGTACTTGTGCTGCCAGCGTGCCGTGTTCGTCGAAGATGTCGACATTGACCGGGAACGCTACTTTCCCTTCATCCTTCAGCTGAGCCTTGAGCGCGCCGATATCGCCAGGCACGCGGCCGGAGGCGCGCGTCGCGCCCTTGGCCACTTTCTGGTACTGGATGCGCGACTCTTTTGCCACCGGACGCATATCCATGATCAGGTCCGCGAAACCGCCGGCCATGGCTGCGCCGGACGCGGTTTCGGCCAGCGTGAACAGGGCGCCTGCGTGCGGCGTGCCGAGGTGGTTGTGCAGCTTGCCGTCATCCGGCATCGACACTTCCGACGTCCCGGCACCGATGCTGTCGATGCGGATTCCCAGCAGCCGCGTGAAAGGCAGCGACTCGCTCATATGCTTTTTGATCTGTTCGTAGACCATGCTCGGTTTCACTCGCAAAAGGACTTTGAAAGCCAGCGACAGGATGGACATAGCCTCTTAGTTGCGTACCGGCTTACCGGTCTGCAGCATGCCCATGATGCGCTCCTGCGACTTCGGATTGTTCAGCAATTCCAGGAAGGCCTTGCGTTCCATATCCAGCAGCCACTGTTCGCTCACCACGCTGCCCTGGTCGATGTCGCCACCGGACACGATCTCGGCGATCATGTCGCCCAGCTTGTAGTCGTGGGCGGAGATGAAGCCGCCGTCACGCATATTGACCAGCTGGCCGCGGATGGTGCCCCAGCCATAACGGCCGGTCACGGTCACAGGACGCTGGATCGGTGCGCGGTAGCCCGCGTCGAACATGGAGCGCGCGGTCACTTTGGCCACGTGCAGCAGTTCGTACGGGTTGAACACGATCACGTCGTCTTCTTTCAGGTAGCCCATGGCCTTCGCTTCCAGCGCCGACTTGGATACGTTCGCGGTTGCCGCGTTGGTGAAGCCGGTCTTCAGGAATTGCAGGATGTCGTTGCCCTTGGCTTCACGCTGTGCACGCACGGCCGCTTCCTTCAGGCCACCGCCCGCAGGGATCAGGCCCACGCCCACTTCTACCAGGCCGATGTAGGACTCGATCGATGCCACGCGCTTGGATGCGTGCAGCGCCATTTCGCAGCCGCCCCCCAGCGCCAGGCCAGCCACTGCAGCCACCACAGGCACGTTGGAATACTTCATCTTCATGAAGGTGTCCTGCAGTTCGCGGATGATCGGATCAACCGCTTTCGCGCCGCCTGCCATGAAGGCCGGCAGTGCCGATTGCAGGTCCGCACCGGCCGAGAAGGCGCCGCCATCGGCTGCGTCTGCGCTCCAGATCACCAGGCCCTTGAAGCTCTTCTCGGCTTCGGCCAGGCCACGCTGCAGGCCCTTGATCACGCCGTCGCCGATCACGTGCATCTTGGTCTTCAGCGAGACGATCAGCACGTCGTCGCCGGTGTGCCACAGGCGCACGGAGTCGTCTTCGAATACGGTGGTGCCGGCGGTCTTCGGATCGGCTGCGCCGCTGCCGAATACCGGTGCGCGGAATTCCTGGCGCTTGTACACGTCCAGGGTCGAACGCGGTACGAAGGATTTGGACTTGGCGGAGTAAGAACCCTCAGGGGTATGCACACCCTTCTCGGCCACGGCGCCTTCGAACACCCAGGCTGGCAGCGGTGCGTTGCACAGTGCCTTGCCTTCTTCGATATCCTGCTTCACCCACTCGGCGATCTGGTTCCAGCCGGCGGCTTGCCAGGTTTCGAACGGGCCGACGGACCAGCCGAAGCCCCAGCGCATGGCGAAGTCCACGTCACGCGCGTTGTCGGCGATGGATTCCAGGTGGTAGGCGATGTAGTGGAA
>NZ_JBFRDW010000385.1:0-5734 GCF_052113985.1 Pseudoduganella sp. RAF53_2
GATCAGGCCAAGGCGATGCGCGAACAGGATGGCGCGCCGATTACCACCGTGTTCTACTTCAACCAGTCGGTGCGCGGCCTGTCGCCAGGCGCGCCGGTGGACTTCCGCGGCATCGTGCTGGGCGAAGTGCGTTCGGTGGGCGTGGAATTCGATCCGGTCAAGAAGGACTTCAGGATGCCGGTCACGGTGGACATGTACCCAAGCCGCCTGGGGCGCCGCTTCCAGGCCACGGTGGCGGACGAGCAGGACCGCAATGCCGGTCCGGTGGTACTGGAACGCATGGTCAGCCACGGCCTGCGCGGCCAGCTGCGCACGGGGAATCTGCTGACCGGCCAGTTGTACATCGCGCTGGACTTCTTCCCCAACGCGGCCCAGGTCAAGCTGGATATGAGCGCCTATCCGATCGAGGTGCCGACGGTGCCGAATGCGCTGGACGAGTTGCAGACCCAGATCGCCAGCATCGCGCGCAAGCTGGATAAAGTGCCGTTCGACCAGATCGGCAACAACCTGCGCGATTCGCTGAAGAGCGCCGATACGCTGTTCAAGAAAGTCGATGCGCAGCTGGTGCCGGAGCTGCAGGCCACGCTGGGCGAGGCGCGCCAGACCTTCGGCGCGGCGCAGCAGGTGCTGCAGCAGGATTCGCCGGTGCAGTCCGACCTCCGCACCGCGCTGCAGCAGCTGACGCAAACACTGCAATCGCTGAGCGAATTGTCCGACTACCTCGAACGCCATCCGGAGGCGATCATCCGCGCCAAACCTCTGCCCATGAAGGAGAACAAATGATGCGCTGGCACGTTTTGTCAGGCGGCGCGGCAGCCGCATTGCTGCTGGCAGGCTGCGCGAGCGCGCCGCCGGAACACTTCTATAGCCTCAGCAGCGGCATGGCGCCCGCCTCGGCCGCGCCCAATCCCGGCTACTACATCGAAGTGCACAATGTGAGCGTGCCGCAGCAACTGGCGCGCAGCCAGCTGGTGGTGACTTCGGGTGAAGGACGCATCGACGTGCTGGAGCAGGAGCGCTGGGCTTCGCCGCCCGCTTCGGAAATCGGACAGGCACTGTCGCTGGCGGTGTCGGGCGAGCTTGGCGCAATTGACGTGTTCCGCACCCAGCCGCCGGACAAGGCCACGGTCTATCGCATCAGCACCAGCGTGCAGCGTTTCGAGTCCGCGCCCGGCCAGTATGCCCTGCTGGACGCGGTGTGGAGCGTGCGCCCGGCGGGCAGCCAGCAAGTCCTGACCTGCCGCACCATCGCCCGCGAAGAAGTGGCAGCAGGCAATGAGGCATTAGTGATGGGCCATCGGCGCAATATCGCCCATATGGCCGCCGATATCGCCAGGGCGGTGCGCAGCCAGGCGTCCGGCACGGGGGCTTGTCCTTAAGGTTTGAAGCGCGAGGCGAAGTTGCAGGGCTTGTGGCGGCTGTCCAATTGTTCGGCGAGGATGCCGTCCCAGGCCAGCCGGCAAGCGCCGGGGGAACCCGGCAGGCAGAAAATCAGCGTCTCATTGGCGATGCCCGCCAAGGCGCGGGCCTGCAAGGCGGACGTACCGATATCGTCGTAGGACAGCTGACGCAGCATCTCGCCAAATCCCGGCACTTCGCGGTCCAGCAGCGGCAGCACCGCGTCCGGCACCACATTATTCGCCGCAAAGCCGGTACCGCCGCTGGTCAGCACCACCTGAATCTCGTTCTCGGCGATGCAGTCGCTCATGACGCGGCGGATTTCGTACAAATTGTCCGGCACGATGGCGCGTCGTACCAGCTGATGGCCAGCCGCTTGCAGGCGTTCGGCCAGCAGATCGCCGGAACTGTCATCGGCTGCCGTGCGGCGGCTGCTGACGGTGAATACGGCGATGCGCAAGCTGACGGGATCAGGCATGTTCCACCTCCGTGTATTCGACGAAGCCATCGGCGCGGCAGAAGCTGACCAGTTTCAGGCCTGCCTGGCGGGCAATATCGATGGCCAGCGAGGTGGGTGCCGAAATCGTGGCCAGCATGGGAATCTGCATGCGCGCCGCCTTGCGCGCCAGCTCGTAGCTCGCGCGGCTCGATAGGAAGACGAAGCCCTGGCGCATATCGATACCCTGCATGGCGAGATGGCCCACCAGCTTGTCCAGCCCATTGTGACGGCCCACGTCCTCGAATACGCGGTGAACGGCGCCATCCAGTCCGCACCAGGCGGCGGCATGCACGCCGCCGGTCTGGCGCATCAGGGCTTGATGCTGCCCCAGTTCGCGGGCCGCGCGCTCGATGGCAGGCGCCAGCGGCTCCGGCAAATCGGACGGTGGAATGGGTTCCGGCGAGAGATCCAGCAGCTCCAGGCTTTCGATGCCGCATACGCCGCAACCGGTGCGGCCCGCCAAAGAGCGGCGGCGTTCCTTGAGCTGCATGAAGGCGCCCTGCGCGATGGTCAGCTGCACCTCCGCCGCCGCAGGCAGAAGGCGGGCTTCAAGGTCGTAAATCTCGGATTCGGCGCGCACAATGCCTTCGGTCAGGGCAAAGCCGACCGCCAGTTCTTCCAGGTCGCGCGGTGTCGCCATCATCACGGCGTGGGAGATGCCATTAAAGACCAGTGCCACCGGCACTTCTTCCGCCACGTTATCGGTAGCTTGAGCGGCTTGCCGGCCGCGATGGCGCACGATGGCGCGCTCCTGGTAGCCCGCGCGCTGCGGGGGATCGAATTGCATGGTTCACCTCAGATCTCACAATGCCAGTCTGCATGGTAAGAAATGAGGCGCCGCGCGCGCGTGCACAGTTGGGCACGCGGCGCGGGGGTACAGTCAGTACAGCTTAGGCGGCAACGCCGTAGTGACGGGCGTAGCGGTTGTCCAGATTCGCCAGCGGCATCATCAGGTACAGGTCCGCGCTTTCGAAATCAGGGTCCCAGGCCGGTTCGCCGCAGATCCAGGCGCCAGAGCGCATATAGCCTTTCAGCAGGGGTGGAACCTGTGGCGCACGGGCTGCTTCCACCTGGCCGATCGGGAACGGCAGGTGCGGGGTCACGCGGTACTCAGGCGGCGCCATATGGCTTTTCTTCAGGTGCTCATACACTGCGACGGCGTTGTGGCCACCGTCGGCCAGACTGATGCTGGCGCAGCCGGTCAGGTATTCGCACTGGTGACGGCGCATGTACTCGGCCAGGCCGGACCACAGCAGCATGATCACGCTGCCGCCGCGGTAATCAGGGTGAATGCAGGCGCGGCCCGCTTCAACCATGCGGTTGCGCAGGTGGCGCAGGCGGCCCAGATCAAATTCGTTTTCGGAATACACGCGGCCCAGTTTGCGGGCGCCGGCCGGGTTGAGCAGACGATAGGTGCCGACGACCTTCAGGCTGTCGGCTTCGCGAACGATCAGGTGATCACAGACTTCATCGAATTCATCGCTGTCCAGGCCATCTTCGCTGGCCAGGGAAGTCAGCCCCATGCTCTCAATGAACACCTTGTAGCGCAGACGCTGGACTTCGCGCAGTTCTTCCTGGGTGCTGGCCATGCTCAGCAGCAGGCGACCGGTGACGACCTTCTGTTCTACTACTTGAATAGTGTTTTGCATGCTCTGCCTCCTAGTTGAGTCAGAGCAAGCGTAACTATTGATTACTGCCAGAACATGACATTTCTATGTCAGTTCTATGACATGGTCACGCCTTCTTAGGGCGACCGGTCTTCAGCTGTGGCAAAGACGCCAAAACGCTCTGCAGGGTGGCCAGGTCGATCTGGGAAATCAGGGCGACGCCGATACGCAGCAATTCGCTCTTCTTCACTTCGAAACCGGCCTTCAGGCAGGCTTTTTTCACCTGGCCCAGCACTGCGTACTCGGCTTCCGGCATGGTGAAGCTGTCGCGCACCAGCTTTTCCTTGCGCGGCTTCAGCGCATCGACTGGCTTGTCGGCTGGTTTTGCAGCTTTCGGCGCCTTGGCAGGTTTTGCAGCCTTGGCTGGCTTGGCGGCTGGGGCCTTGGCAGCTGGCTTCGCGGCTGCCGCTTTTGGCGCTGCAGCCTTCGGAGCGGCGGTCTTTGCGGCTGGCTTGGCAGCAGGCGCCTTGGCAGCGGCGGTTTTGGCGACCGGTTTAGCGGCCGGTTTAGCAGCAGGCTTGGCCGCTGGCTTGACGGCTGCTTTGGCAGCAGGTTTCACAGCGGCTTTGGCTGCAGGCTTGGCAGCGGTTTTGGCGGCCGGTTTGGCTTTCGTGGCATTCATGGACTGTTCCTTTTATTGAATAATATAAACAATATATACTATTTTTAACTTTTAAGCAGTAGTCCTGATACTGAAATCCACTCCAACCTCGTCCCAGAACTCCTGTTCCTTCTCCATCCAGTACGACAGCGTAGGGTGTTCTGCCACGCGTTCGCGCTTTACTTCCAAGTCGATACGGTTCTTCATGCGCAGCTTGACGCACTTGTCGTCGACTGTAATGCGCGAATGCATGAAGAGAACTGCCAGACGCAGCGCCACGACTGCCTTGGCGAAATCGGAATCCAGCAAATACTCGCTGATTTTGCGCAGATTGCCCTTCTGTGCCAGAACCATGCGCCCCATCACCTTCTGCTCGCGGGTGGTAAAGCCCGGCAGATCGGCGTTTTCGACCATATAGGCCGCGTGCTTATGGTAGCCGGTCTGCGACACCACCATGCCCGTCTCGTGCATCAGCGCGCACCAGAACAGATAGCGTCCCATGCCATCGCTGGACGGCTTCATCTGCTGGAACAAGGTCAAGGCGTCGTTCGCCACGCGGTCGGCGCGCGCTTCGTCCACGTGGAATTTGCGGATGTAGCTGCGCACCGATTCTTCACGGCGGTCGCGGCGCATGGAGCGCAGGTAAAGATCCCACATCACGCCCAGACGCAGGCCCGCTTCCACCGGCTCCAGCYGCTCGACGCCCAGTTCGTGCATGACGCCGATCAGAATGGCCAGGCCGCCGATGACGGTGCTGGCGCGGTCGGGGCGCAGGCCGGGCATGTCGATTTTGCCGACCTGGCCGATGGCGATAAAGCGCTTGCGCACTTCGTTCAGGCTGGCGGGCGTGATGCCGTCGCCCAGCTTGTTCTTCTCGATGATTTCGGCAATGGCCCGGATGGTGCCGGAGGAGCCGTAAGCCCGCTTCCAGTATTCCGGATGATAAGGCGGCGCCCCATCCTCGAAATGGCTGCGTGCCGACAGAATCGCCGCTTCAAACGATGGCGCATCGATACGGCCATTGATGAAGAAGGACAGGCTCTGCTTCACGCTGCCCACACTGAAGGATTCGGCGCGTTCGATGTCCAGGCCGCGGCCCAGGATCAGCTCCGTGGAGCCGCCGCCGATATCCACCACCAGGCGGCGCTCGTTCGGCTGACCCAGTGCGTTGGCTACGCCCATATAAATCAGGCGGCCCTCCTCCTCCCCGGAGATGATCTCGATCGGATAGCCGATGGCTTGCTCGGCCTGCGGCAGGAAGGTTGAGGAATTGCGTGCGGCGCGCAGCACGGCAGTCGCCACTACGCGCACCGCGTCAAGTTCGTACGCAGCCAGCAGGATACGAAAATTTTTCAAGCACATCAGCGCGCGCTGCATCGCGTCCTGCGTCAGATTGCCATTGGCATCGAGGCCGGCAGCAAGACGGATGGGTTCACGCTGGCTTTTCAGTATGCGGATAGTTTCACCATCGTGCTGGCCGATGGAGAGACGGAAGCTATTGGAGCCGAGATCGACGGCGGCAAACATGGTCGATTCCATTTATATCGTTTATACCGAAAATGCTACCAC
>NZ_JBFRDW010000386.1:0-5694 GCF_052113985.1 Pseudoduganella sp. RAF53_2
CTCTTCGTCGGAGTAGCTCTGGCCTTCAGCGGTGATGACCTGCTTGATCGGCAGCTTGTATTTTTTCGCAAAGGCGAAATCGCGCTCGTCGTGCGCCGGCACGCCCATCACGGCGCCGTCGCCGTAGGTCATCAGCACATAGTTGCCGACCCAGACTTCGACCTGCTCGCCGCTGATCGGATGGGTGACGAACAGGCCGGTCGGCATGCCCTTCTTTTCCATCGTCGCCATATCGGCTTCGATCACGGAGCCCATCTTGCACTCGGCGATGAAGGCTTGCAGCTCAGGGTTGTTGCGCGCGGCGTGGCTGGCCAGCGGGTGCTCGGCGGCCACGGCGCAGAAGGTGACGCCCATGATGGTGTCGGGACGGGTGGTGAACACGAACATCTTGCCGTCGCCGATCAGCGCGCCGTCGTCGCCGTTGATGCTGTGCGGGAAGGCAAAGCGCACGCCGGTGCTCTTGCCGATCCAGTTCGACTGCATGATGCGCACGCGCTCCGGCCACCCCGGCAGCTTGTGGTCGACGTAGTCCAGCAGTTCTTCCGCGTAGTCGGTGATGCGCACGTAGTACATCGGGATTTCGCGCTTTTCGATCAGCGCGCCCGAACGCCAGCCGCGGCCATCGACCACCTGCTCGTTGGCCAGCACGGTCTGGTCCACCGGGTCCCAGTTCACGGTGCCGGTCTTCAGGTAGATGATGCCTTTCTCCAGCATCTTCAGGAACATCCACTGGTTCCACTTGTAGTATTCCGGCTTGCAGGCGGCCATTTCGCGCGACCAGTCGATCGCCAGGCCCATCGACTCCATCTGCTCCTTCATGTGAGCGATGTTCGAATACGTCCATTGCGCCGGCGGCACCTTGTTGGCCATTGCCGCATTTTCGGCCGGCATGCCGAAGGCGTCCCAGCCCATCGGCATCAGCACGTTGTAGCCGTTCATGCGCAGGTAGCGGTACATCACGTCATTGATCGTATAGTTGCGCACGTGGCCCATGTGCAGCTTACCGGATGGGTAAGGCAGCATCGAGCAAGCGTAATACTTGCCTTTTGGGAAACGCGGGTCGTTTTCGACGGCTTTGTAGGCGTCGATCGCCTTCCAGTGGGCTTGGGCGGCTTTTTCGACGTCTGCGGGACTATATTTTTCTTGCATGATGGAGCGCACAATGAGTGATATGAACCGATCATTATACGCAATGCCTTGGTGCGCCGCGACATGATGCGCTACCGCGAATATCCGCCGCATCCGGCGCTGGCCGGGCATGTGGCCTGCTTCTGGTCGGCCACGGTGCTGCCGCCGCCTGCCGCCGCGCCTGCCAGCTCACCCAATGCCGCGCCCGGCCGCCCTGCCTTTTCCCACCGCGTGCTGCCGGATAACTGCATCGATATCCTGTGGCAGGACAGCGGCTTGGCCTTCGCGGTCGGCATGATGAGCCGCTTTTTCGATGTGCCCGCCGATGGGCCGGTGCGCACGGTGGCAGTCCGCTTCCTGCCCGGCGCCGCCGCCCTCTTCCTCGGCACGCCCCTCGCCCCGCTGACCGATGGCCGCGCAGACCTGGACCTGCTCTGGCCCCGTTCCGATGCCGACCGTCTGAGCGATGCCCTGTGGTCTTCGGATTTCGATGATCGCGCGCGCCTGCGGCTGATCGAGTCGGCGCTGCTTGCGCGGCTCGCGTTGTCGTCTGCTGCCACCCGCAGCGGCATCGCTCAGGCCGTTCGCGCTGCCCGGGCCGGGCACTTCGCTTTGCCTGCTGCCAGCCCTGCCGCGACACTGGCGCGCCATGCTGTGGCGGCCATCGAATCCTCCGGCGGCGAGCTGCGCGTGGAGACGCTGGCGGATTCCCTTGGCGTCAGCCGGCAGCATCTGTCCGCCCAGTTCCGCGAGCAGGTCGGCCTGACGCCTAAACTCTTCGCCCGCATCACCCGCTTCCGCCGCGCCACTGCCGCCGCCCGCGACTGGCGCACCGCCGCGGCCGCCACCGCGGCACATGCGTCGCCCGCTGCCAGGGCCGCCATTTGCGACGGCGACTGGGCCGACCTCGCCCTCGCCTGCGGCTATTTCGACCAGTCCCACCTCATCCGCGACTTCCACGACTTCGCCGGCGCCTCCCCTGACGCCTGGCTCCTCACTCGCTGACCATCGCGGGTGCGCTGTCCTCGCGCACATCGCTATGGCAAATTCACTCTTTTTGTTCACTCTTTTCCACTCTTTTTCACTCTTTTTCACTCTTTTTGAACTTCGCCGCAGCCATCGGGTCAAAAGAGTGGAAAAGAGTAGAAAAGAGTGAAAAAGAGAGGAGGAAAAGAGTATGTTTGCAATACAGACGTTTTCGATACCAGCTGCCACCCTGCGCGATCTACTCAACTTCGCAGCCGCCAGTGGCAAGCCCGAAGCGGCTACCGAGTTCGCCGATCTAGCCATTCGCGAGTGGCTAGCCCGCGCCAAAGAGCCTGCAGTCCACACCTGCCGCCAACGCGGCTACCAATGGAAAAACCTCTTCCTGCCGGAAGGCACGCAACTGCGCGTCTGGAGCCGCGAAAACGGCGCGCGCTACGCCGAAGTGGTTGGCGACGAAATTCTGCACGCCCGCCGACCGATCACGCCTAACCAGTTCGTGCGGCTGCAAGAAGGCATCCCGCGCAATGCCTGGACCGAAATCTGGCTACTGATGCCAGGCGAAACAGCCTGGAAAGCCGCCCATAGCCGCCGCGACGAGCAGCGGCGGGCGGAGCGCGCCCGAGACGCTCGACCGTTCCTGCCCGCTGCCGCCGCCACCACTGCCACTGCCACCGCCGCACCTGCACCTGCACCTGCAGCGGCAGCCGCACCTACTCCCACGCCAGCGTCAGTGCCGCCGCACCGCCTGCCGCGAATCCCGCCCATTCCGAGCCAGGCCCGCATCCAGGCCAGACAAGGCCAGTCGCTCTGGTGGCCTGGGGGTCCCGAGCGGCGGACGAGCGCGCGGCGGCTGGAAGACTCCTTTCTGGATTGAGTTTCCATTTTTCCAATCGCAACCGTGAACGCCGTGGCAAGATGCGGGCATTCGATAACAAAGGAGGAGAACCACATGATCAAAGGCCTGCGCACTGCGCTCTACCCAACGCCCGACCTGGCGGCCGGCAAAGCCTGGTATGCCAAGGTATTCGGCAAGGAACCCTACTTCGACCAGCCGTTCTACGTCGGCTTCGAAATCGGCGGCTTCGAGCTGGGACTGGTGCCGGACGGCACGCCGGGCAAGGCCGGCTCCCAGGTCTACTGGGGCGTCGACAACATCGAAAAAGAAGTCGAGCGCGTGCTTGCACTGGGAGCAAGCACTCACTCTTCAATCCAGGACGTGGGCGAAGGCATCAAGGTCGCCGAGCTGGCCGACCCGTTCGGCAACGTCCTCGGCCTGATCGAAAATCCCCACTTCGACCCGTCCAAAGTAGCCTGAGCCGCCGCTGGGGCGCTTGTGATACCATGCGCCCCTTCCCCCTCACTCGGCTCCCACCATGCGCAAGCGCGACAACAAATCCATCCTGATCAAAACGCCCGACCAGGTCGAATCCGCGCGCGTGGCCGGCCAGCTTGCGGCCGATGTGCTGACCATGATCGGCCCCTACGTCAAGCCGGGCGTGAGCACCGAATACCTGGACAAGATCTGCCACGACTACATCACCCAGGTGCAGCAAGTGATTCCGGCGAATGTCGGCTATGCCGGCTTCACCAAGACCATCTGCACCTCGGTCAATGAAGTGATCTGCCACGGCATCCCCAGCGCCAAGAAAGTCCTGAAGGACGGCGACATCATCAATATTGACGTGGCAGTGATCAAGGATGGCTGGTTTGGCGACACCAGCCGCATGTACTACGTGGGCAATCCGTCGAAGGCCGCGAAAAAGCTGGTGGATGTGACGTATGACGCCATGTGGGCCGGCATCCGCGCCGTGAAGCCGGGCGCCACGTTGGGCGATGTGGGGCATGCCATTCAAAAGCTGGCCGAAGCGGCCGGCTTCAGCGTGGTGCGCGATTACTGCGGCCATGGCATCGGCATGGTGTACCACGAAGATCCGCAGGTGCTGCACTACGGCCGTCCCGGCCAGGGCATGGAGCTGAAGCCGGGCATGGTGTTCACCATCGAGCCCATGATCAACGCCGGTAAGCACCAGACGCGCGCCTTGCCCGACGGCTGGACCGTGGTGACCGCCGACCGTTCGCTGTCGGCTCAGTGGGAGCATATGGTTACCGTCACCGACACCGGCTTCGACGTCCTGACGCTCGCCCCCGGCGAAAACCCCTGAGGCAAAGGCGGGCGGCAGGCACGTCGTGCCTGCCACCAGTTTCCGCCGTGGGTTTAGCGCAAGGTCAGCTTGAGCGCCGGCTTCTCGCCATAATCCTCATAGCGCTCATTGATGCCGCCCACGCAATAAGTGACTTCCTCGATCAGCTCAGCCGGCACCTTGGCCGCGTCAGTGATGACAATCTCCAGCACCTCGTTCGGCTTGAGCCGGAACTTCGTCATATTCTCTTCATCGCGCAGATAGGACAGGCAGTCCACCCAGGCGTCGATGGTATTCGCGTAAAACTCGGGAAAGCCGAAAGCCTCGCGGCTGGCGGCATGGAAAGCGTCGGCGCCGGCAATGGCCGCGCCGTTCAAGGTGGCAGTCGCCATGATTATTTGTCCTTCTTGGGGTCGGTGACGAAGCCGATTTTCGTCAGGCCGCTGCTCTGCGCGGCCGCCATCACCTGCGCCACCACTTCGTAGCGCGTGTCCTTGTCGGCGCGCAGCTGCAGCTCGGGCTGCGGCTGTTTCGCGGCGGCGGCGGCCAGCCGCTCTTCCAGCTCGCCCGGCTTGAGCGCCTCGTTGTTCCAGAATACCGCGCCGGAAGCATCGATCGCCACCGCCAGCGTGTCCGGCTGCTGCTCGGAAGCCTGGGCCTGCGCCTTGGGCAGATCCAGCTTCACGGCATTGGTGAACATGGGCGCGCTCATGATGAAGATCACCAGCAGCACCAGCATCACGTCGACCATGGGCGTGACGTTGATGTCCGCCATGGACTCCTTCTGCCGGTGATGATTGAAGGCGCCGAAAGCCATCTCACACTCCCGCGCCGTCGCGCGTCAGGTAGGCATGCAGATCGTGGGCAAACGCATCCAGCTCGCTCAGCGTGAGGCGGTTGACGCGGTTAAAACCGTTATAGGCCAGCACGGCGGGAATTGCCACCAGCAGACCGACGCCGGTCATGATCAGGGCCTCGCCCACCGGGCCGGCCACTTTGTCCAGCTGCACCGTGCCCGCGGTCGACACCGCCGCCAGCGCGTGATAGATGCCCCACACGGTGCCCATCAGGCCGACGAAAGGCGCGGTGGAGGCAATCGACGCCAGCAAGGTCAGCCCGCTTTCCAGCCGCGTGGTCGAGGCGTGGATGGCATCGCGCAGCACGCGCGTCAGCTGCTCGCCGCGCCCCATCTCGCCGGCCAGCGAGCTGCGGCCCATCATCTTCACGCCATCCGCGCCGGCCGTGGCCAGCGCCGCGTAAATGCCTTCCGGATCGCCCGATGTCACGCTGGCCACGCCGTCCTGCAAGGTCGGCGCATCCCAGAACGCCTGCACCACGCCCTTGCTGCGGCGCACGCGCCAGGATTGCCAGCCCTTGCCGAGAATGAAGTACCAGCTCAGCACCGACATCAGCAGCAGCAGATAGGACACCGCATGCC
>NZ_JBFRDW010000387.1:0-5687 GCF_052113985.1 Pseudoduganella sp. RAF53_2
GCGTAGGTTGGGCCTTTAATCGATGAATTGGCCTCTAATCACCTTAAAAGGTATTTTATGCTCATTTACGCGCGCGGCCGTTTATCCATTGCGTCAGTCTTTCAGCAGACTGACGTCTGATTAGAAGAGTAAAGCGGAAAACACAGCCAGCAATCAGAAATATAGGCACGTACTTCAGTCGTTATTTCAATTCTTTAACTCTCGACTGCCTTGCCGGAAAGCGTTGTTATATTGCGAGCGTGGTATTTCTTGCTGAGCTCCCGAATATCAATATCAAGAATCAATTTTGGTATCGATCAATAAATCTGAGTTCCGGATTTATCTAGACTGTAGTTGCCGCAGGACTTATCTTAGCGGGCTTCTCATTGGTTCATTATCTTTTCGATAATTAATTCTAAGCCAAGCTGCTGGACTATAGTCAGATTGCAATGACAAAAATATTAGACTGCTCAATGATTGGCAGTGAATTTTACCATTTTGGCCGTAGTCAAAGTTGCATGGGGATAACATCTAGATGCTTCAGTCTGACTGACTAAGGCATCTAACTTCAACTGTCAATTGTRGATGGTTGCATTTCCCTACATTAAATATGGCCTTATAGGGTCCGATATATCCGGAGACAAACAATGAAATTTAAGCTGTTGTCGGCTGCTATTGCGGCTTGTTTTGCAGTTCCAGCATTTGCTGAATCCTCAATTACGATGTATGGCATTGCCGACGCCGGTGTGATGTATGTAAATAATGGCGGTACTGATTCCAAAGCGAAGTTAGTGAGCGGCATCGCTGATGGCTCCCGCCTCGGCTTCAAGGGCACAGAGGACTTGGGCGGGGGTTACAAGGCAGTGTTCAATCTGGAGGCGCGTATCGAAATGGATAACGGCAAACAGCAGGTGGGAAATTTGTCGTCTAACCAAGGGGTGGCGCTGGTAGAAGGTCTTAACTTTACCGTGCCGGCGTCGGCAGGTGGCGCGACGACTGCGGCGGCTCTTGCGGCAGGCGTGAAGAACGCGCTGAATCCTGCGGTGACTGTCAATATCAACAACGCACTATTTGATCGTACGGCTGTGGTGGGCTTGGTCACGCCAGTGGGTGCCGTACTTCTGGGACGAATGTACACCCCTGCTTATGAGGTAATTAACACTGGCGACGCTTTCGAATCCGGCACTGGCGGCAGCTGGCAAGGTGTCCTTATGGGCACCGGCGGCCTGCTAACGGCCGGCATGGCGGTCCGTACCGATAGAGCGGCGCAATACCGAATTGAATTGCCGAACGGCATCGGAGCGTCTTTGATGTACGGCTTCAAGAATTCCGGTTATATCGGTATGGATAAACGGTTCCGCGCTGCCAACATCCGTTACAAGGCGAATGGCTGGAACGTGGGCGCCGCCTACAATGAGGGCTTGGATCAAGTTGGCGCCCGCGGCCTTGTTACATCTACGATCGCTGGCTCCTACATGACTGGGGATTGGAAATTCTTCGCTGGTGTGCACAAACAGAAGAACGACAACTCGGTTATTATCCGCTACGCCTTGGATTTACTTACGCCAACCTTCAATCAGTTTGGACCGCAATTGGGCCCGGTGTTGATGTCTCAGGCCAACACTGTGCTCCGCCGAAACTTCCARCTGGATGCAATCAGCTACCAAGTCGGTATGCACTATTATGTCGGCTCTGGTCGCATCATGGCCAATGTGTCACGGCAGCATGACCGTCGTGCCGATGGCTCCGATGCCACTCAGTACGGTATCGGTTATGACCATAACCTTTCCAAGCGTACGGACATTTATGTGGTGGCTGCGTATATCCGGAACGAGAATGATGGCCAGTACGCGATCGGCGCCGCAGCCGCGCCAGGTGGGTTTACTGGCAAGCCAGGGCAAGATAGTAAGGGCGTGCAGTTGGGGATTCGCCATCGCTTCTAAGTTGTCCCGGCCGCTCCGCATGGCGTCCGCGCGCTGCGCTCTGATCATCGGCATCACACTGCTCGGCGCCTGTGCTACGTCACAGGCAACTGCCGATGCATTGCCTCTCCAGGCGCAGGATGACGCCGCAGCCGAACGCGCGCGTGTCATCGACGCCATGCTGTCGCGCTATCTTAAACCCGGTGCACCGGGTGCGGTAGTGATGGTGACCGAGCACGGCATGCCGCTGTAGTCGTGTAGTCGCTCCACAATTCGTCCGCAATGCATAGCGCCGCTGGGTCACGCGTCAGTACGATGTGGAGACATCTTCATTTTGCTAACCGAACGCGATGCAATCGGAGTAAAGAGGTGATGCTCGTTGTCAATCCGTGACCAGGAGCCGTTGAAGTTCATAGTCGCCCGCGTCTCCTGCTGTGGAAGTGGGCCTTTATAGCAAGCATAGCTCAGAATAAATTTCACAGGGGAAAATATCGTGGAAGTTTCAGTGAAATTTTAATGAAATGTGAGCTTAACTTTCACGATGGGCAYTCATGTCAAACTTTGGGTTGTTGAGGCCGATTGAGAATTGACCAGCCGGAACCCAGCAAAGAATGTCATAGCAACTCGCTTCGAACGTCGTGCCGACATTCATGAAGCATTCCTCAAACTCGGCTGCGCACTGGTCTGCTGGAGCATCTTAAGCGCACCGAGCTGTCTTTTTGAAACCGCCTCTAAGAGTATTCGCTACAAGTCCTTCATTAAATATAAGAGGCGGCTCGGCTCAAGGTACGGGCCGTAAATGTTCTGTAACTATTTTGTGCGTTTATTTACGACGTTTTGTGCGTTTAATTATGAATTTGCGCAGGTAGCGCAGGATGGCGTCCGGCGTACAACGGCATTGCCCACTGGGGTGCCCAAGAAAACCGCAGGGACAAGGATTCATCGCGGCGATCAGCTGAAAGCGCGCAGGGAATTCAGCATGCCGCAGGGCCCGCGCGATGGTGACGTGTCCGGATTCCAGTGGCTCTCTGAGCACCTCAAGTACCTTTCTGTCGAACTCGGGTAATTCATCCAGGAATAAAACGCCACAGTGCGCGAGCGATATTTCGCCCGGCCTGGGCACAGTGCCGCCGCCAACCAGCGCCGCGCCGGACGCGGTATGGTGCGGCGCGCGAAAGGGACGAGTCTTCCAGCTGCTCAGGGAGAAGTTGCCGATCAGCGATTGGACAGCGGCGGATTCGAGTGCTTCATCATCCGTCATTTCAGGCAGCACCCCGGCGAAGCGTGAAGCCAGCATGGTTTTGCCCGCACCTGGCGGTCCGATCAGCAGGATCGAGTGCTGGCCGGCAGCGGCGACTTCGAGGGCCCGCTTGGCATGCTTCTGGCCCTTTACATCAGCAAAGTCGAGATAGGGTGAGGGCAGCGGCAATGGAGAGCCGATATAGCGCTCCAGTGGGAATACGGGCGGTGGTTCGCGCCGGCGGCGCTTATTTGGCCGGGGCGGGTTTGCATCAGCTTCGCCTCCTTCGGCGCCTTTGCCGCTTTCGTCATTTGCTGCGCTCGCCTCATCGCTCCAGCCTCGGCTAATGGACTCGGGATCGGTGGCGGTCGGCGTTCCGCCAAAGTGAGCGCAGATCTGAAGCAGGGTGGCTGCCGGATAGATTGCAGCGTCGCGTACCAGGGCTGCTTCCTCGGCGTTGGCGAGCGGCAGGATGAAGGCACGGCCGCTGCGCGCGGAATCCTTGTGCATGGCGTAGGTCATGGCCAGTGCGCCGCGGATAGGGCGCAGCTCACCCGTGAGTGAAAGTTCGCCTGCAAACTCGTAGCGGTCGAGGGATTGGGCAGATAGTTGACCAGAGGCGGCCAGAATGCCGAGTGCTATCGGCAAATCGAAGCGCCCGGATTCCTTCGGCAGGTCGGCAGGAGCCAGGCTTACCGTGATGCGTTGAGCGGGCATGTCATAGCCCGTGTTGAGGATCGCTGCGCGCACCCGGTCACGGGATTCTTTGACCTCGGTGTCGGCGAGGCCGACGATGTGGAACGCAGGTAAGCCGTTGGCCAGATGCACTTCCACTGAGACTTCCAGCGCCTGCATTCCGGCCAGCGCCCGGCTCTTGAGGACAGCGATGCTCATAGACCCTCCTGTGTGGAGGAATCGTAGAGCTTTTCGCCTCAAAGGAATTGAGGCGTCACAAAGGCGGGCTTATTTGTTGTCGTCGGCCAGCTTGGCTTCCAGTTCGGCCAGGCGCTGCTCGACCAGCTCCAGCTTGGCGCGGGTTTTTTCCAGCATCTGACGCTGGATATCGAATTCTTCGCGGGTCACCAGATCCAGTTTGGCGAAACCCTGGGTCATCATTGCCTTGACGTTCTTTTCGATGTCCTTGGCGGGCGAATTTTCGATGGCCTGATTGATCTTGCCCTGAAGATCATTAAAAAAATTGTTCATATCCATATGGTTTCCCGTGTGTGTGATGTGTGCGCACCACGCTGGTGCAACTGCGGCTTTATTTGGTGCGGCCGCTTGTCATAGCATCGGCTTATGCAGTTATAACACGCCCACAATGCGCTGGCACGTATTCTGCTACTGACAGGTAAAGCTTGCCGATTAAGCCTGAATTTTAAACCGCAATAAAAATTCACTCAAAAGGAAATCGCCATGAATCACCTGAGCAAGAACCTGACTCTCGCAGCCGCCATTGCCCTGGCAATGGCAACTATGGGGGCGGGCCTGGCCCAAGCGGAAGAACAAGCCGCTGCAGCACCGGAAGCAAAGCCGGATCATGAGATCTCCTTCAACGCCGCCGTAACCAGCGATTACCGCTACCGTGGTATTTCGCAAACCCGCCTGAAGCCAGCCCTGCAGGGTGGCGCGGACTACGTCAACAACCCGACTGGTCTGTATGTGGGTACCTGGGCGTCCACTATCAAGTGGATCGACGACGCCGGTGGCGACGACAAAGTCGAATGGGATATTTACTTCGGAAAACGCGGCGAAATTATGCCGGATATTTCCTATGACGTTGGCTTCCTGGCCTATATCTACCCCGACCACGGACTGACGCCCGCACCGACCACGAAGGAACTGTACGCCCAGATCGGCTACGGTCCCTTCGCCCTGAAGTATTCGCACTCGATCAGCAATCTGTTCGGTTTCGCTGACTCGAAGAACAGCGGCTACATCGATGGCATGTTCAATTACGACGTCTATGACGGTTGGACGGTGAATGCGCACGTTGGCCATCAGAAGGTCCACCACAACAGCGCGGTCAGCTACACCGACTGGAAACTGGGCGTAACCAAGGACTTCGGCATTGCCACCGTGTCCCTGGCCTACGTGGATACCAATACTAAGGCCTACATCGGGCCCTACAACAAAGATCTGGGCAAGGCAGCTGCCGTGCTGATGATTTCCAAGACTTTCTAAGCGAGGCCAGTATGAAAATGATTACCGCCATTATCAAGCCGTTCAAGCTGGACGAAGTGCGTGAAGCGCTGTCGGCCATCAACGTGCAAGGTATTACGGTCACCGAAGTGAAAGGCTTCGGCCGCCAGAAGGGCCACACCGAGCTGTATCGCGGCGCGGAATATGTGGTCGACTTCCTGCCAAAAACCAAGATCGAAGCGGCCGTGGATGACGCTATCGTCGAGCAGGCGATCGAAGCGATCGAAGGCGCAGCGCGCACCGGCAAGATCGGCGACGGCAAGATCTTCGTCACCGATCTGGAACAGGTTATCCGTATCCGTACCGGCGAAACCGGCAACGACGCTCTTTAAGGGGAACTGGAA